>CAZRXJ010000215.1:0-4878 GCA_964604025.1 uncultured Saprospiraceae bacterium
AACATATGTCTAAACAATATCAATGCCTTGCCCCATGGCATATTCCATTCTAAGAAATTATAATTTAATCTTCTTGCAAGCTCTTCCACTTCATTGTCTCTATTGGCGAGTATAATATGAACATAACCATCTTCATCAAGGATGGCGTCTTCATCTTTAAGTGCATTAAAATTGTAAGTCGCTGCATTACCAAGATTGAAGGACCAGTATCTCACTTCTGTTTGATTGATATCACTTGGGCCCGTTGTATAAGTCGGTGCCTTGAATCTGAATACATAAACTTCATCTTCTTGTTTAGTGATGCCAGCAAGAAGATATCTATTGTCATTATTTTCGATATAACCTTTAGTATCTATGGCATGGAAGGGCACGTCTGAATATGGCAGATCATCGTTACTATCCAGAGCCTCGACTTGTTCTGTCTTATACAATAGACTCAATCGCTCGACCATACCTGGTAGACTTCTTCTTCGGACGATCCAGCGCAAGTCTAACTTTTTAGGAAGATTGACAGGTTGTAGCGTCACATCTTCAGTATCATCATCACTCATGGTAAATGCTTCAACTGTAGGAAAGTCAACACCACCAAAGTCGTCAATATTGTAATCATACAACCGCATCACCATCGTCAACAACTTAGCATCATCTTGAAAAGGCAATAGATTGTTAAGGCTTGTGTTTTTATACTTTGTTGGTACTACATGAACTGTAAATTCTGTCCCAACATCTACACTGTCTTTGTTATACAGAAATGGATTGGGCTTTCCACTATCTGTCACAATCTGATGATCGACTAACGATCCTTGTGTAGCATTGTCACCAAGACTATACACATTGAAACTAAAATATCTGGTATCTGGAAATCTTCCTTTTATTCTAAATGCAATATCATCACTGGTTCTTGCCATCGTGTAGGTGAAGTAATTAGCATATTGATCAGGCAAGATACCTACTGTTGTATCTCTACCAAGATATGATTGCCATACTGTGTTGTCTGGTGCCGCACTTCCACTGTTGAGGTATTGTATGATACCGAACCATGCAAGAAGCAAAAGTAGGACTAGCCCAATTAAGATGTTTCTAAGCTTCTTCAAAGAATATCAATCGTTGAGACAACTAGCTAACACCCTATCACCTGTCCAACCACATATTCAAACTCCTGTTCTATAGGCTGGCCTTCGGCATCTTGAGCGGGGTGCCACATAGGCATGTTATTAATAGCTTTTATAATCAGAGCGTCAATCACTTCGTCTTTAGAAGTCTCAGTAATCTGTGGATGAATAGCTCTACCACTTTTATCAATTACAAATCTGATCACCGTCTGTGCAACCGATGGGTTATCAGAAGTTGGATACAAGTCTACAGTGTTTTCTTTTAAGTATTGTCTCAATGCTTCTCTGCCGCCTTTATATTCGGCTTGAAGAGATGGCACTACTGTCAGTCCAAAATTTAATGTCTTTACTTCTACAATATTTTTCAAGAAGTCTTTTACATTATATTTTACCTCTACCTTGATATCGCTCCCGATACTTGCCATTCTAATAAGATCTTTTTGTTGGGCGGTAAGTTGATCATTAAGGCCTTCTGCTTTTTCTTCTTTTCCACTTTTGATTGTTATAATCTCCGCTGATATATAATCTTCTTCATCGATCCAAGAAGAGGGATATCCTGGGTTAATATCTTTCAAGGTCTGAACATCAACAAGTTGTTCTTGTATGATAGGCTTGCCCCAAGTACCTCTTATGTCATAATTCATCTCTTGTGAGACAAGCGATAACGTGGATAATATGGTTACCAAAACTATAAGAGCGATTTTATTCATACTACATCTTTATTGACTGTGAATTTACAAAATATAAACCACCTCTATTTCTATTGATCTATAGGGTATGGATCAATGATGGGTCATGGAGTCGGAAGTAAGAAGCTAACCACTCTTAGTTAGAGACATCAATGGTATCTCGATTGGGTTAACTAAGGTTCTGTACTAACGACAAAAGGACACATCTCAAGCCTCTGTATAACAAAGGTTTATGATGTGTCCTAGGTCGATAGCTCAGATGAACAGTTAAAATATCCAAGCTATATCAAATCTCAAATTGGAAGTCACAGCTGCAGTTAGTCCGATTAAGGGTCACTGCCGGTTAAGCTTCGTATAAAAGCCCAACCTCTGATAGCAATAATGCCAAAATGATGCCAAGACTATCTGGAAGAGAGAAGTTATGCTGCAGCACCAATAAAACTTAGGATTTTATTTTTTGGCTTGACCCGACGATAACACTGACACAGCTATCTCCTGTTATATTTACAACAGTGCGACACATATCCAAAGGACGATCTACAGCCAATATCAATGTTAATGCTATCGGCAATTGTTCAGAAGGGAAACCCACAGATTCGAGCACCATAACCAACATCACGATACCAGCACTGGGCGCAGCCGCCGCTCCGATCGAAGCCATAGATGCAGTAAGCATAATCGTCAACTGATCACTCATACTCAACTCCATACCAATAACCTGACAGACAAATACAGCTGCGAGACTTTGCATCAGACTAGTAGCATCCATATTAATAGTCGCCCCTACTGGACAAACAAAACTCACCACTTCTTCGTCAACATTGAGATTCTCTTGAAGACTCTCCATAGTAACTGGTAAGGTGGCCATACTAGAACTAGTTGTGAGCGCAACCATCTGCGCTGGCAAGACACCCTTAATGAAAGTAAGCATCGGCATACCCGTCTTCCATCTTACCAAGATGGGATAGATGAGCAGTATGATCAACATACCAAGCAGGAGGACAACAGAATAATTGATGAGTGCTTTGAATATAGCTGGATCTTTAATCTCAACGATCAAAGTCGCCATCAATGCAAATACTGCATAAGGTGATATAGCAATAACCATATCGACGATCTTCACCAGTACTTTATTGAGTGAAGCGATCAACTTGACAACGGGTTCTTGATCTTTAGCTGGTATCAATAATAGAGCAACACTGAATAATACGGTAAAAAAGATCACTTGTAGTAGTCGTCCATTGTCACTTAGCGCTGAAAAAAGATTGTCAGGAACCATCCGCACAAAGAAGTCTAACGGTCCTCTACCTGTTGCCGTATTAGTATTGATATCCATGCTATTAGCAGACATCGACTGAAGAACCTCGATATCAAGACCAACACCAGGCTTAAACACATTGACCAGTAACAGACCCAGTAATACAGCCCCAAAGGTGGTCATCAAAAACCAAAGAATCGTCTTCCCACCAAGAGCAGACAACCGATTGATATCTTTGAGCTCTGTGATACCCTTTGTCAATGACACGAATACCAAGGGCACAGCGATCAGCTTTAAGACCTTTATAAATATGACACCTATGGGCTTGATATAATCTTGAACAAGGTCAGATCCTATATCACTGACACTTGCGATATATCCCACAAGCAATCCCAACACAATCCCGATGAGTACTTTCCAATGAATGGACATAAGGACAAAGTATTAAAATTCAACTATAGTAAAGCGTAAGGACCACGTCACTTGCTGATTAACCCTTCTGGATATTGAGTAAGATCTATACCCCAGACCATAGGCATCAGAAAATAAACAAACAAAGTGATCAATATAATCGACAATATGTTGAGCAAGAAACCAGCCTTAATCATATCCTTTATCTGCAACTGACCAGATCCAAAGATGATGGCATTGGGTGCAGTGGCGATCGGCATCATGAAGGCACAAGATGCCGCTATAGTCATCCCAGTCATCAATCCCAATGGATGTACATCTATGGAGATCGATAGTGCTGCCAAGACGGGTATCATCAATGTACAGGTTGCCATATTTTGCGTAAGCTCAGTGAGATAGTTGACCAGTGCTACCACTGCTAAAAGAATCAGCCAAAATGGTAGTGACGCTAATCCAGACATCTTAGCACCCAACCATTCGGTCAGTCCTGAAGATGAAAAACTTCCTGCTACTGCAAATGCTCCTCCAAATAGTAAAATCACCGCCCAAGGCAATCTCTTAGCATATGCCCAATCCATCAAAAAAGATCCATCTCCACGACTTGAAGGAATTAGAAAAAGAGTCACAGCTCCTATCAGCGCTATAGTGGTATCGTTGGCATTGGGAAAGATCGGTTGTATCAGCGGTTGTCGTAAGATCCATGCGATGGCCACCAGACCAAATATAACCGACACCCATTTTTCCTCTGTTGACATCTGACCAAGGTCGTCCAGTTCTTTATGTATCACCTCCGTTGCTCCTGGCACCTGTGCTTTGCTTAATTGGAAAGCATTGTGTCCAAGATGCCACCATAATACACCCAATAAAACAAGGACCAACGGCAACCCAAACAAAAACCATTGATCAAATGGAATATCGTAATCGTACAATTGCTTCACACCTTCTACAAGTATCAAGTTAGTAGGTGTCCCAACGATGGTAGCCATGCCGCCGATAGATGCAGAGAAGGCTATACTTAAGATTAACGCTTTCGCAAATCCCGTATCCACATAGTTATCTGAAGACTGAGATGAACTTATGATTGCATTGAGTTGACTGATGATCGACAAGCCTATGGGCAACATCATCATAGTAGTTGCAGTATTGGATATCCACATGGATAAACCACCAGTTGCAATTATAAAACCAAGTAATATTTGTCTCTGATTAGTACCTGCGACTTTTATAATATTGAGTGCGATGCGCTTATGCAAATCCCACTTCTCCATAGCCAACGCAATGATAAATCCGCCAATAAACAAAAAGATGATAGGGTTGGCATAATAATCAGAAACTGCCTTGATCGGCAATACACCTAATATCGGAAATAACACCAATGGCATCAAAGAGGTAATCGCCATCGGCACGA
>CAZRXJ010000216.1:0-4870 GCA_964604025.1 uncultured Saprospiraceae bacterium
AGATACTTGTGAGAAGGCATAACGATGTGTTTCTTCATTCATCGCAAGGACAATTGCTTTAGATGTGAGCAATTGTTCAGAAGGAAATAATTCGAGCTCCTCCATAACATCATAGATCCGCTCTGCACCAAATGATATACCCACTCCTGACACACCTTTTAATCCAAATACTCCAGTTAGGTCATCATATCTACCACCACCAGTGATGCTGCCCATCTCTACGTCCTTAGCTTTCACTTCTATGATGCATCCTGTATAGTAATTAAGCCCTCTGGCAAGTGTACCATCAAATTCAATGTCATTTTTGATACCAACAGGATCCAGATAATCGTGAAAGGTTCTTAGTTCTGATATTCCTTTTAGACCTACTTCTGAACTACTCAATGACGATTCTAAAGTAGACAACTCAGTTGCCTTGATGAGATCCAATGCTTTGTTTATCGACTTAACCTCTAACCCTTTGGCGACTAACTCTTCGGTAACCTTTTCATGGCCAATCTTATCAAGTTTATCTATTGCAACTGTAAAGGCAGTAAAATGATCCGCTATACCACACACTTCAGTAATACCTGATAACACTTTCCGATTATTAATCTTAATAGTGACTGGGATATCAAGATCAATAAAGACTTCATCTATAAGTACTATGAGTTCAGCTTCACACATCATACTATCAGTCCCTACGAAGTCTGCATCACACTGATAAAACTCTTGATATCTTCCTTTTTGCGGACGATCTGCTCTCCAGACAGGTTCTATGGCATATCGCTTGAAAGGCAACTGGATATCATTCTGATGCATCACAACATATCTGGCAAATGGCACTGTCAGATCATATCTCAATCCTCTTTTGGATATACTTGATGTTAATTGGTTAGAATCTTTATTGGCTAGTGCTTCATCATTGGCCTTTGCCAAGTAGTCTCCATTGTTCAGTACTTTAAAAAGTAATTTGTCTCCTTCTTCTCCATATTTTCCAGTGAGGGTGGATAGGTTTTCCATCACTGGGGTAGAGATACCTTTATATCCGTATTTTATAAAAGCAGATTTTATAATTTTAAATATATAGTCTCTCTTTGCAACCTGCTCTGGTAAAAAATCTCTCGTTCCCTTAGGGATACTCGGCTTACTCATCGGATCAGTATTCTATTTAAAAAGAAGCCGTAAACTGACTTAAGAAGCGAGTGTCGTTTTCAAAAAGCATTCTAATATCGCTTATATTATATTTCTGCATGGCAGAACGCTCTATGCCGATACCAAAGGCGTATCCAGAGTATATCTTAGAATCTATACCGCAATTGTCTAAAACATTTGGGTCCACCATACCACAACCCAATACTTCTAGCCAACCTGTGTTCTTAGTCAACTTTCTAGTCGTCTCTGTATCAGTACCCAACCACACATCCATCTCAGCACTTGGCTCAGTAAAGGGAAAGTAACTGGGTCTTAATCTAATATCAGTATCAGCTCCATACATCTCTTTTGCAAAGTACAGTAAGGTCTGTTTCATATCTGCGAATGAAACACCTTCATCTACATATAGACCTTCTACTTGATGAAACTGACAATGAGATCTAGATGATATAGTTTCATTTCTAAAGACACGACCTGGAGCGATGATTCTTATCGGTGGCTTATGAGCCGTCATCATTCTTGCTTGAACAGAACTGGTATGCGTTCTCAATAGCATAGATGTAGAATCTTTCAAGTAGAATGTATCCTGCATATCACGAGCAGGATGATGCTCTGGCGTATTCATAGCTGTGAAGTTGTGCCAGTCATCCTCTATCTCACGATCTTCAGCTACAGAAAAACCTATTCTCTCAAATACTTCAATCATGTGATTGAGTACTATCGAGATTGGATGTCTTGAGCCTATATCAAGCGATCCTGTAGGCACTGTCATGTCGATAGTCTCTGCTTTCTCATCTACCTTAGTGCTAGATAGTCCATCTTTAAGGTTGGCATACTTAGCTTCGGCAGTTTGCTTCAACTCATTGAGTCTAAGACCAAACTCTTTTTTTTGCTCATTGGGGATGTTACGCATCTCCGCAAACAATGGCTTGATAGAATTTTTACTTCCTAAGTATTTGATTCTAAACGACTCAAGCTCATCAACACCTGCTGGTTGAGCTGTTTCGATCTCGCCTAATACTTCCTTTACTTTTTCAAATATCTGTTCTGACATATCCTGATCACAATAACGAAGTACAAAGGTATATAAATGAAGGGATAGAGGTCTGTTCTAATATAGGAACAAGTTTTCGCGTGTTCTGTGATATTTTAGGAATCATGACATGCTTGTCCATTGCAGCACATATGTAACAAAGATTAACTTAGAATGTTAAAGCCATTGTTGATATCCGATATATGCATTACCTTAATCTATCAGATGTCAACCTATATAAAATATCTATTTGTATTCCTTACAATATTTGCAATAAGCGATACCTTAACTTCCCAAGCGTTAGCTCCGGATGACAAGACCATCAGTATATACTTTGGAGGTGGTAGTTACTATATAGATGAGGAGCAGGAAGGAGACCTGATTAGATTTATAGAAGAGGTAGATAATATCGCTCTATATCAAGTCGAAGTACATGGTCATACTGACAACATAGGCAGTCGAGAGTTTAACCAATATCTATCTCATATGAGATGTGAGGAAGTTATATATCAACTTACCAATATGTTGATCGAACCCGAGACTATATTTCAATATGATCATGGAGAAGATAATCCAGATTATAGCAATGACAGCTGGCAAGGCAAATTACATAATCGACGAGTAGACGTAATATTGCGAAAGTTAGCATTATAAAAATATGTTGCGGCTTATATTAGCTACATGAATATAAGTTCTAAGCTTCCAGATGTTGGCATTACCATCTTTACAATTATGAGCAAGTTGGCTGCTGATCATGGGGCGATCAATCTTTCACAAGGATTTCCCAATTTTGAAGTCGACCAGCAATTAAAAGATTTGGTTAATTATTATATCCAAAAAGGGCATAACCAATATGCTCCTATGACGGGTATCCCAGAATTGAGAAGAGCTATAGCGTCAAAAAAGAAGTTACTATATAATCGGGATATAGATCCAAATCAAGAGATAACCATAACCAACGGAGCAACTGAAGCACTATATTCTACCATATCAGCTTTGATTGGGGTTGGTGATGAGGTGATCATTTTCGAGCCAGCATATGACAGTTATATACCTGCGATCGAGATCAACGGCGGGATAACCCGCGCTATCAGACTACGAAGTCCGAACTATAAGATAGATTGGGACAAGGTAAGAAGTATGATCAATGATCGCACTCGGATGATCATCATCAATTCGCCTCACAATCCTACAGGTTCGATACTGACCATAGAAGATATAGAGCACCTAAGAGAAGTGACTAAGGACACTGATATCTTTATACTTTCAGACGAAGTCTATCAACACCTCATCTACGATGGATTAAAGCATGAGAGTGTTATCAGGTACCAAGATCTGTATATGCGGAGTATTGTAACGATGTCATTTGGTAAGACTTTTCATGCTACTGGTTGGCGGATCGGATATGTGATAGCACCGAAGCAGATAACAGCTGAGATCAGGAAGGTGCATCAATTCAATACGTTCAGTATCAACCGTCCTCTACAACATGCACTTGCGGATTATCTCAATACACCAGAACATTATACCAGTCTCAACAACTTTTATCAGGCGAAAAGAGACTTGTTCGCTGATGCTATAAGAGATAGTCGATTTGAAATATTGCCTTGTTTAGGAACTTACTTTATGTTGGCTTCTTATCGAGATATATCCTCCGAAAGTGATCAATCTTTTGCTCGTCGGATGACAGCAGAACATGGCGTTGCTGTAATCCCGATATCTTCATTTTATTCTGATGAAACAGATGAAAATATCATCAGGTTTTGTTTTGCAAAGACGAATGAATTATTGAACGAAGCTTCAGTGCTGATCAATAAAGTGTGATTTTGTTTAACAGTCAATTACACTTCAATATCCTCGCCTTATTCCAAATATTTATTGATAAGTCAACTATTGTTCAAACATTGATTAAATTTGAGGAATATCACCGTGAAAATGACTGACATAACTATTACACTTATTCAATCTGATTTAGATTGGGAAAATAAGGAGACTAATCTATCTAATTTTCAAGACAAAATATCCCAAATCCAACAAACGACAGATGTTATTATCTTACCAGAGATGTTCAACACTGGCTTTACTATGGATGCTGCAACCCATGCAGAAAAGATGGATGGCCCCACGATGACTTGGATGGCCAAACAAGCCGACGGTTCTAATGCTGTAATTGTTGGTAGTTTGATAATAGAAGAAAACCGAAATTATTATAATAGACTAGTTTGGATGTATCCAGGTGGTATGTTTCATACATACGATAAGAGGCATTTATTTGCCATGGCAGGTGAGCATGAGCACTATACTCCAGGTGAAGGACGTCTCATCATAGAATATAAAGGATGGCGCATATGTCCATTGATATGTTATGATTTGAGATTTCCCGTATGGTCACGTAACAATGACGAGTACGATCTCCTCATATACATAGCCAACTGGCCTGAAAAGAGAGCACATGACTGGCTTACACTATTGAGCGCCAGAGCTATTGAAAACCAAACTTATGTTGTAGGCGTCAACAGAGTGGGCAAAGACAAGAACGACTTAACATACAATGGAGATAGTTGTGTCATTGATCCAGGATGGAACAAAACAATGTTTCATTGTGAAAAAGATGAAGTCACACACACCATTACCCTATCTGCACCTCATCTAAAAGAGGTAAGAGAGAAGCTTCCATTTCTTGTAGACAGTGATGATTTTAAG
>CAZRXJ010000217.1:0-4853 GCA_964604025.1 uncultured Saprospiraceae bacterium
CAATAAGGATAAAGCCTAAAAGCATAATTAAGATTGATGGTAGAACATTTGAGACATCAGAAGATCTTGGAACAGCTATTGATTTTATAAAAAAGAATTCTATCAACAAATCATTCTTGATATGGATTGATGATTTGGAATTATGGCAAAGTCCAACGATAACAGCCAGTCAGAATGTCCAAACTCTATTAAGACATATTGACGATCTTTCTGCTCAGCATTTTTTTATGGTTTCCATGAGCAATTGGTTTAAGAGCCATTATAATCTCATGTTCAAATTGGACAAAGTGTTTCAAGCAGAGACAAATATGGATGTCATGTCTGAAGATGAGGTGCGTCAAGCGATTATAATCAGACATGGCGCTACCCACAAGTTGCTTGTCAATGAGAAAGGAGAACAAGTACCTACACAATCATTTGCCAAAATGGTACAAAAGATATGTAGATTAGGAAGTTATAATATAGGAGAATCACTAAATCTATGGTCATATTATACCGAGCGCGTCAATGATGAGCAAGTTATTCATCGTCCTGTTCTGACCTACCAACTTCCTGACTTTATAAATGATGAAAATAGTATATTGCTCAGGGCCATCTTAATGAATAAAAGAACAAACGAATATCGACTTAGAAAGATATTGGGTCAAGCATTTACGACTAAGTATAAAGCTATTGTACAAAGGTTAATCAATCTGGGTGTCTTGAATAGACACATTGATGGACTACTTGAGATCAATGGTAGTATCGTTAATGATGTAGCGGCCTTGCTCGAACAAGCTGGATATATAAAGTTTAAACACAAATGAATATAGAGGACATATTCAACATAGATTATAACTGGGGAGATCTAATCTTCCTGACGATCATATTGGTCCTTGTCTATTTGTTACTTCTGTTTTTTAGAAAGATTGTGTTTAGTATTTCAATTTTGGGAGGTACTAGAAAGATTGTCCAACGCTTTCTTGATATTACACTTATATTATATGAGCCATTATTCATATTAGTCATAGTAAGTGTATTTGTTATGATCAAGCCCGGTGTTCATGGATTGATTATTGGCGTTATATTGGTGATGGGATATAGCCACATTCGCAACTATTTTCATGGCAGATTATTTATGTCTGATAAATCATTAAAGGCCGGAAGAAGAATAAAAATTACAAATCAAGAGGGCATAATAACTAGTATGGGTAGACTGGGCATCCAGGTAAGAAGTGATGATGGTCTTCATTACTTGCCTTATCAGATCTTGGTTACCGAAGGATTTGTTATGTCTTCTGGAGATAAAATTGGAGGATACTATCACTTGAGTATCAATGAGCCTAAAGATGAATTAGGAAAGAACTATGAAACCGAACTTTCCAATATACTTGTGTCAAGCCCATATGTTGATGGAGATCATAAACCTGAGATAGAACGTTCTATAATTTCAGATGGAGTGATTGACGTAAGGCTTCTTGTTAAAGAAGAACAGCATTTGAATGATCTAATTGCACTTTTAGCCGAATATGGCTATCATTCTAAGATTTCAAAATCAAACTAATGGAAGCAATAACTTCGTATACTTTACTACTCGCATCAACTGATCTCTTTAGTTCTTATAATCTAATTATAGGATCTTCCATAGTGATCATCTTGTCTTTCTTTTTTGGAGAGTTATCGAAGAAGACTAATATTCCATCAGTGCTCATGCTTATCATATTGGGTATTGTTATAAAGCTGGGACTGGATAGTATGACTGAGAAAACTCCTGATTTTCATGCATATCTGGAAGTGCTTGGTATCGTTGGGTTGATCATGATTGTCTTAGAAGCAGCACTAGAGCTGAAGCTGGAAAAAGAAAAACTTATTCCCATTGCTAAAGCTTTTAGTATAGCCCTAATTGGACTGATACTGTCGGCATGGGCAGCAGCAGCACTATTGCATCAGTTTATCCCAGAGATGACGATGCAGAAAGCTTGGATATATGCTACGCCAATATCCATCTTGTCCAGTGCCATCATCATACCATCTGTCAGTACTTTAAGACATGATAAGAAAGAGTTTCATATTTACGAGAGTACCTTCTCTGATATCCTAGGTATCATGATGTTCTACTTTTTAGTAGCGCCATTTGAAAATGGTGGAGAGGCAACTGGTTTTTTAGCGTTCGGGGGTAATATTATATTGACCATCGTCTTATCCTTAATAGCCAGCTATGCGATAGTGATCATATTTCAAAGGATAGAGACACATGTTAAGCTCTTTCTGTTGATCGCTGTCTTGCTACTCCTCTATGCGATAGGGAAGAAGATGCATCTTTCTTCGCTGATTATCATCTTGGTCTTTGGGTTGGTCATAGCTAATATGAAACTCTTCTTTAAAGGGACGTTGGATCACTTTCTTGATAAAGAAAAAGCCCATGATATATATGAAGGACTACATGTTGTGACGATGGAGACAGCATTTGTGGTTAGAACATTTTTCTTTGTAGTGTTTGGTCTTACTATAGTTTTGTCATCGTTGGCAAGTGTAAAGGTAGCGATGATCAGTGTATTGATTATCCTGTCCATATATGTGATCAGATATCTAATCCTTAGGCTTTTTATCGGCAAAGACATATTGCCACAGTTATTCATAGCTCCTAGGGGATTGATCACAGTGCTATTGTTTTACGCCATCCCAACAGGGGCGATGGTTGAGGGCTTTGAATCAGGCATCTTACTATTTATCATTATAGGGACGAGTGTTATTATGACCTTTGCGATGATATACGATAAAAGAAGAACCAATAGCGCTGTACGAGAAGCGAAAAGTCAGCCTGTGGGCTATGTGAAATGGGAAGCGCCATCCGTAGGAGAAGGCTCAGCTCCCAAAGAGCAACAACATTAGATTTGACTTGAAGAAAAAGAATACCATATATTTGCAATCCTTTGAAGCTCGACGGGGTGGATGAGGATTTAGGGTCGGGTGGCCGAGCGGTTAGGCAGAGGTCTGCAAAACCTTGTACGGCAGTTCGAATCTGCTCCCGACCTCAATTTTCAAAAGCTCTAAATGCATGGCATTTGGAGCTTTTGTGTTTTTAGTTCAGCTGTCAAGCGTGCTTTTTAAGATGAACTGAGATCACAAAAGACTGAGTGAAACGAGGGCTTTTGAAGATTGTTTCGACACACCCATTTTCAGATCATCGCAGATAATCTGCTCCCGACCTCAATAAAGAAAACCTCTGGATGCGTAGCATCTGGAGGCTTTTTTGATGCCCAAAGCGTCAAGCTCGTTTCTCATACGACAAATCATAACCTTTCAATGCTTTCTGGGAATTATAAACAGCCTATCTATTGTTATTAGGTTTTGATGTTATCTAAGTACACCTCTATGATGTGTAGGCAATGCCTATTCCTAATCGTTTTTCTCTCTTTACAGATGATGATATCTGCACAGTCTGACTTTATCATCATAGACAAAGTCTCGCTCACTGGTAATAAGAAAACCAAGGATAAAATCATCTATAGAGAACTCGACCTTGTCCAAGGCGATACGCTCTTCTCAAGCCAACTGGATCAGCGTTTATTAGAAAATGAAAAGCGGATCTTAAGCACAGGCCTATTCACTGATGTTTCCATCAATGTTATAAATGAACATGATGACCGTAATAGTGGTGATATAGAAATCGTCCTACAAGAAAACTGGTATATCTATCCAAACCTAACCTTTGAATTAGCAGATCGAAACTTCAGTGTCTGGTGGAATGAACAAAACAGATCTCTTGAAAGAGTCAATTATGGATTTGGATTAAATCATATAAACCTCACCGGCCAAAAAGACAATCTGAAATTGACAACTCAATTTGGTTTCACTAAAAAATTTGAAATAGAATATAGCTATCCCTATCTCAATGAAAGTCAGACCTTGGGTATTGCGTCCAATATCACTTATACAGAGAACAGAGAGATTGGATTTATCACCAATGCCAACAAAACATTGTTTCATAGAGAAGAAGATGAACGAGTACTGCTGCGCAGATTTCGAATCAGTACATGGCTTAACTATAGAAGTGACTTGTTTCAATATCACAGATTAAAATTTGAATTTCATCGCAATAGCGTAGATGAGTTGGTGGCTACAGAATTAAATAGAGATTACTTTTTGAATGAAGAAGAATCCATCCGTTTTTTCAAAATAGAATACGATTATAGTATAGACAAGCGGATATTTAGTTTTTATCCTGAAGGAGGATTCTTAGTAGGCGGTAATATCAAAAAAGAAGGCCTTGGTATCTTTGGCGAATATGACAACCTCCTGATAGAACTGAGAGGAGAGTATTATGCCAACGTTCACTCTAGGTTGATCTTTGCCAATCAAACCAAATTAAAGACCAATATTTTTAGACGTCAAGTAGCATTTGCGAACAACACAGGACTGGGATACGATGGCAATGTTGTCAGCGGTTACGAACTCTATGTTGTTGATGGCACTGACTTTATACTTAACAAGTCATCCATAAGATGGAAAGCGATAGATCAACTTTTTAATTTGAATAATGCCATGCCATTGCGACAATTCAAATTGATGAATCTAAAGTTGTATTTGACCTTTAATTTTGACGCAGGTTACGTCAATGAACCTACTTATCGAGCATCTAATTTTCTTAATAATCAGTGGATAGTTGGTTATGGACCTGGTATAGATCTACTCCTATTTAACACCTATCTTTTTTCATTTGAGTATAGCTTTAATGAGCTAGGGGAGTCAGGGTTGTTTTTTAGTAATCGAGTATCTTTTTAGGCTTGTGCTGAAAGTCTAGTATGGCCTCTTTTGCTCCCAGTCCCAAGCCGTGCTCATGATATCTTCTATTCCATATTGCGGATTCCAAC
>CAZRXJ010000218.1:0-4851 GCA_964604025.1 uncultured Saprospiraceae bacterium
CTAAAGGTGATGAAGAAGAAGGTACTGTCAAATTTGAAATTAAGGCTGCCATTACCGCTCAACCTGAAGGTGTCTTTCTGAGAGCTGGTTACAGCGGTAATGGTGATATCATCATCAGTAAGAGAGATAGTGTTGTTACAGTCCAAGAAAGAGATGTTGTTTATGAGAACGATTCTACCTACGTTGAAGTAGTGACGGGAGATCAAGAATTTGAAAAGAAAATCATAGAATTAGGATTGAGCGATGGCTTATATGTTGAAGTAATAGATGGACTTGATACGACTACGCAAATCAAAAGGCGTATCAATCCAGAGAATGAAAAGAAGGACTAAAATAGCAATAATTAATTCCTGAAAGATGATCTGTTATAGTTTCATCTGTTCAAAATATTTAGAAGCAAGTAATGGAATGTAAGATGATCTATTGTACTAATATTTGTCAATTCTAAGAGTTGATTTATTCACAAAGTTAGGATGCCATATTGAAACCCTTTCCTGACTAATTCTGGAGAGTTTGCAGCACTCAACTTTTCTAATAAGTTCTTCTTATGACTTATAATCGTGTGACTACTGAGAAAAAGCATGGATGCAATTTCTTTGGTAGTATATCCAAGTGATATGTTTTCTAATACTTGTTGTTCTCTTTGGGTTACCATTGTGTTTGATTTTGAGATGATTTATTACTCTTTATGTGAGCATCGATCTTCAGCGATTAGTTCTATGCTGCTACCAATCGAAACTTCAAATCCTTCAATTATCATAATTTCTTCTCCAGCACAAAAGATTATATTTTCTCCATTTACCTTCGCATTTGATGTTATACTGTACTTCGCTTTTAGTTCGGGTTGATCGCTTGAAGCTGATATGTCCTGAGTATCAACATGATCATTTTCTATACATGAAGCTTGTGCTGCTATGTTGACTGGCACTTCAATGTAACCAACTTCTGTATCAACATAAAGTACGAGCTTTGCATCTATTGCACTTGTGATTTCAATAGGATTAAATCTAAGATCAAATGAAAATTTTTGACTGCCATCTACTTCAATGGGCTCGAAACCTAATAAAGAGAATGCACCGCTTTCATCTATGAGTTCTGCTTCATCTATGACAATCGCAGAAAGACTTATGTTTTCGATAGTCATCGTGAGATTATCGCCTCCAGATCCTGCTTCCATCTCTAGGACCCCACGATCTGTTCCGTCTATGGTGGAAGCTATATGTTCTGTTTTTCTAGGCCCTATTATATTTTTGTTTGTATAAACTATGAATGGATATTCTGCCTCCTTATGACCAAAGTACATGTTTTTGATATTCATATTCCATGATTCTTTGGATGTTTTGTTGCCGATTACATTGATTGCGATCATGTATGCATCATCCCATGACTTAGCCGATCCATTGATATCAGTAAAGAATGATTTTCCAAGTACATACTCTCTTTCATCTCCTGTGAGTTTAATCGTTGTCTTTCCTTGATGTTGCCATTCTCTTATACCTTCTTTTACAATGGCTATCTCTAAAGTAGCATCTCCACTTGCTGTAAATATCAGACTGTTGTAATCTTCTAAATCCTTCTTTGTAAACCTCGCAGTGAAAGAGCGATAGAATGATATATAATCAAGGACTTCTCCAGCAGCCTTTACAGATCTTTGAATGTCATATCTATCTGGGTTAAAGTGATCAGTAGAAGTGATGATGTAATCACTGATAGATTCTAATTCTTTATTGTAGTCATGTCCCCAGGATCCATTGGCTAAGAAGATTGCATCACTTGTAGTATTAATAGAATTTGCCAGGGACAATCCTATGTAGTATGCATCTCCGATGTCAAGGCTTACGGTTTCATGCATTATGCCACTTAGTTTTATATCATCATGATAATGTTCCGTTTCCATTGTTTCAGTCCTTCTGATATTTCCGTTTACGGTGAGATGATTTACACCTGATGTGTTCTTTATGTGTAGGGTGAGCTCGCCATTTTCAATATTTCCATATTGAACAAATGTCTCTGGTATCTTACCTATGTTATATGCTTCAATACTTTTAGTTGCTAAGACTAATTGAAGTATCTCATTACACAATTTGAATAAACTATTGGTATTATTCGCCCATACTTGAAAATTGTAAAATGACTCATTTTTAGAATATTCTTCTATGTTCCAATAGCTTTCTAATTCTAACATGTCATTGTCGTTATGCCTGATGCTAAAGCTACTTGAGTATTCGATATTCCCATCAGGGCGTTCTAATTTGGCAACTATAAAGTCATGTTCGCCATCAATTTTGTATTCGAACAAGTCTACTATCTTAGACCCTGTAAGTCTATCACAGATGTACTTAGTGTGTTCATACACACCATCATTGGTTTCTAAAGATAGGATAGCGGCTACTCTTTTTTCTTCTTCATATATATCTACTGAAAAGAGATCTATGGCATTGGTGATGTTAATCAGATGTTGTGGTGAGCTGATATAGGTTTTTGTATTTTCTATAATGTCCGTAGGGATTAAGTCTTCTAAGAATATTGTTCCGTCTTCGCTCACTCTGGCGCTACTGTTGACGTTGGTTCTTACAAAAGAGGAGAGGTTTCTTCTTGCGTATCTCTGACCATCTCTTACTTTTTTTCTTTGGTATAGATTATTAGTAACCTTTTCGATTAGTTCATCATTACTTTCTAATCCACCTTCTCCTGCTGAACTTGTAGCGCCAAATGTGCACTCACTACTGCAAGTTGGATCATCACAATCTATAAGACCATCAAAGTTGTCATCTATGCCGTTGTTACAGACCTCACTGCTATTGCCACTTAATATGTAATCTTCAATCTCTCCGGGCTCATAGATATCTCCTTGATAATGAGCACTGTCAATCTCTACACTCGTGATCCGTGCTCTCAATCCAAATATTTGTCCATGATAGTCTTCAGGTACATTAATGCTTAGATTCACTTCTGTCAGCTCATTGATGACTTCAGTTCCACTGTAGAAGTCATCAAAAGAACCATCTCCATCCCAATCAATCCACACGCCATAATGAGCTTCCATATTATTGCTATTAGAATTGAGCAAAAGTGTGACATTATTAACAGTACCAGGACTATAATTATCGCCCATTACTATGCCATCATCTCCTTGATCACCTGACGCTGATTTGTTAGAAGGATCTAACAATTCTTGTGTTATCTCTTCGCCCAACCAGACCATGCTATAGTCCGGCACATTGTCCTGATTAACATCTTGTTTATAGACAAGTTGCCTGGCAATTGGAAACCCTCGATTATCACCATAGTCATATTCAAATACAACTGGTAGTTCTGTCGGACATGCAAATCCATCGTTGAATTGTAAGTTAGCTTCTGTAACCATACATAATTGTGCACTATTGGTGGTCAAGTTTATTCGGTATATATGACCAGTTTTATTATTAGATATATAGTGATGTCCATCGAGCCCTGTCCATTGTGCACCATGTCCACTATCTGGAACCTCATCTCCACTAAGCAAACCTATTGTTTTTTTAGTATTAGAAATTGTGTTGAATTGATATAATGTTTGCTTATGTACGGCATAAAAGTGACCATCTATATTGTAGGCCATATCCCATCCAGGCATTCCTTGTTCCAGGTAAGTCTCTTCTATTTGACTTGTCTCAGTATTAACTTTTACAATGTCAGCTCCTACTTTTCCATACCATGACCCGGAGTCATTCATATCTCCAACATAGACTTTATTAGAAAATTCTAAGCCCATGAAAGTTACATTTCCAACTTGATCGATACGTATGAACTTGTTGCCATCTGATCCATAGGCATAACCAGATAGAATATCATATCCTAACCCGTTGGCTTGATGATCAATGAGTGCTATTTGATCATAAGTGCCGTTGATTGGATTTAGTTTTCCGAGTACGTTAGGCTCACCCCTTTTTTTATAAACTTGATAGAATGAAGGTTCGCAGTCATAAGATGTTGGTTCATAATATATGATCTCATCGATGTCTATTGTATGTGAGATACTGAAGGGATTTAATACAACACCTTCAGATTGAAAATGAAATGTATATCTTTCAGATGAGATGTATCGATCTGCGAGCAATGAAAAAGAGATCATTATAGTATCGCCAACTGGGATATTCAATCCTTGCCATTTGAGCTCTTCACTTTCACCTTCTGTAGGTTGAGTACTTGCTGTATATGATGCCCCAGTGCTCAATTCTATACTGTCTGCCAAGAATGTAAATCCTGTAGGCAACGCGTTCTTTATAGAAAAATCCAACGCATCTGACTTACTCTTGTTGATCAACTGAAGATGAAAAGGAATGATACTAGAAGGGCCAGCAAGTTCTATACTCCTTAATTCTATATCAACTGCTGGACATATGCCAGCATTAGCACAATCAGGATCTTCACAATCAGTAAGTCCATCACCATCATTGTCTTTATTATCTGTACAATCAATCTCAAATGGAGGTAATGAGAAAAAGCATCCCATGCCATCGTTAGAGTTAGTCGGTTGACCAGTAGCTACATATGACACATCTTCTACAGCTCCAGATTCAGCAAATGAAAATCTAAAAATCTTTCCAGTACTATTATTAGAAAAGTATGAGTTTCCATTTTGATCAGACCATGCAGCCCCAAAACCTCCTTTGGCATCTATATATTCTGAGTAATCGCCCAATACGCGAACAGTTAGCGCGATATGATCTAGTTCTATCAGCTGATGACTGCCAGAAAGGCCAAAGAATTTTTTACAAATAGGATTATAAGTGATGTCTGCGGCACCTGGTATGTTGCCTGTACTCAGGTGTGTAAGTTCGGTTGTAACCCTTTCTATGTCAGTGGCATTAA
>CAZRXJ010000219.1:0-4816 GCA_964604025.1 uncultured Saprospiraceae bacterium
ATAAGTGGCTATGTGACCTCCTAAACCCTTGCCGCTATCGTAGGCTTGTAAGACCATAGCCATGGCATTCCAGCGATTGATATTTTCAATTTTGTTTTCAAGTGAAGTGTCCCCTGGATACGAAGGTTGATGACGCGCGTTGATTGTGTTGATGTATGGAGTGTTGAGTGCTTCTCCTGTGATTCTAACACCTTTTCTAATTGCATATGATCGAAGTAGTCGCATGAGATCTGCAGCATCTTGCTCTCCACGTTCTTCAATGATCTCTTGAAAAGCAGAGATCCACTCTTTTCGTTCAAGTTGCCAATCAGTGTTTTGGTCCGTATTAGTTGTCATGATAGTTAATTGTAATAATGTGTCAAGAAGCGAGTTCTATGATTTCACCAGCTTTGCCTCTATAAGCGATACCCTTGGGCGCTGGGTCATCTCTTAATGGTAGCAGTTGATTGCTGATTACCTGACCTCCGTTTTTTAATATTTTGTCTTCTATGTTTTGCAAATTTTGCCCTTTCCAACATGCACTTACAAGTCCTGTTTTAGAATAATCGGATGGATACTTTCTAAAATTATATTGTGGATTAAGTGCTCCGTATATGTGCTGCTCCATTCCTGATTTGTACATGCCGTTGCCCATTAGGCACATCCTAAATGACATGCCTACTGGCCCTCCCATGAGCTCTGTTGCCTCTTGCTGATCTAACAATAAGTCTATGGTGGGGTAAAGATTAAAAGTGCTTTTATAAAAATCTTGCTCGTCTTTCTTGTTCATCGACAGAACTACATTTCCAATAGGGTAGACATCTATATCATCTCTAAGTTCCCACAATGGAGTGCCTCCTGTTCGCTCAGTTATCTGAGTTATAAAGAGTTGTTCGCCACTAGGCCCAAACACACCGATGGCTTTCATAACCATGTATCCAAGTGGTTCAGGTCCTTCTACTGAAAATGATTTGGGACGTGAGATAACTCCATATCTGTTTTTAACAAGTGTATGATATATCTTATCTACATCTGGCGAACCGCACTCCATGACACACAAGCCAGTGTCTAGAGGTGTGGCGCCTAATCTGTTGGGCTGGGCATCAGCATTACTTGTCTCTAGTAACCTGATGATACTTCCTTTGTCATGACCCATGATCAAGCATCTGCCAAGATGATCACCGTATATAGATTTTTGATCCTGTGTAAGTTGACAATCCTCTATCACTTGATATCCTAAGGTGTCATGATAGAATCTCAGACTTGCTTGTAAGCTTTTGGTTACAACCGAAGTAGCAATGGTGGTACCGATAAAGTTAACATCCATGGTATTCAGAATAAGCTGTTTCTGTAAAGAGAGATTGATTTATATTAAAAATAGTTAATGAAGTTAATAATTAATAAAGTTAATTGTTATTTTCGAATCTTGTATGATGCACTTATTTAAGTGTTGCGATATTCTTGGTATTTTCTGCTTTTGGTAGGTATATAATAGAAAATGAACTTATGGTAGAATATGACATAGTCATCGTTGGGGCTGGAACTGCAGGTATGATGTGTGCCATTTTTGCGGCTAAAAGAGGTAAGAAGGTGCTTGTCTTAGAGAAAGCTGATCATATAGGTGGGTCTATGCACTGGTCAGGTGGTCATATGAGTGCTGGTGGGACGAAGCTACAAGAAAGACTGGGCATCACTGATACCCCAGACATGCACTATAATGACATCATAAATATCAATGGCGGTACAGGAGATCTTACACTAATAAGAAAGGCAGTCGATCTGGCGCCAGATACGATCAACTGGTTAGATGACAATGGGTTTGAGTTTGATCCTATATGTCCAAGGATAGTCTATGGTCATATACCTTATGAGACTGCTAGAACACATTATGGGGTGGACAACGCCAAAACGACGATGAAGACAATGATGCCTCATTGGGAAGAAGGAATTAAATCTGGACTCATCACTATAGCATTGGAACATGAAGTGCAGCGTGTGTCAAAGGAAGGATCGCGATATAGAAAGGTGCATTGTGCTGGTAAAGATGGTGATAAGGTATATGAAGGATCCAGCATACTATTGACGACTGGTGGATACGGCAGCAACCCAGAGTTTTTTAATCAACAACATCCTGGCATACCATTAATAAGTGCAGCATACCCAACTGCTACAGGTGATGGTCATCATATGGTACTTAATGAAAGAGGTACAATGAGATATAGTGAACATCATCTATCAAGTATGGGTGGTATAGAGTCACCACAAGGAAGTGGTCGATGTGATTTTTATGAAGGATGGGCAAGTGTACTAACATCCGTCTATCGACAACCAAGAGATATATATGTCGATCAATTAGGTCGGCGGTTCATGACAGAAGATGAGATCAATCCTGATACGCGAGAACGGATCTTGTTAGATAAGGATATATGGCACTTCTGGATCATCTTTGACGAAGATGCTTTGTTAGAGCGAGATAATCAAGGCAATGAAAATCCGATTATTATAAATTGGAATACCGAAAAAATTAAAACAGAAGCCGAAAAAGAAAGATTTTTATTTAGAGCAAGTACGGTAACTGAACTTGCTAATAAGATAGATGTACCACCCAACAATCTTGAAGACACAATCAAGAACTTTAATGAAATGATAGATAATGGTATTGATCCCGATTATGGAAGAACATACCTTGAGAACAAAGTTGCCCACGGACCTTTTTATGCATTGAAAGTTCATGCTTCAGTCTTGGTGACTTTTGGTGGTGTAACGGTCAATGCTGATCTACAAGTCTTGGATAAAGATGGAGCAACACTTGAAGGCTTATATGCTGCTGGAGAGATACTTGGACTAGGAGCAACGAGTGGCGGAGCTTTTTGTAGTGGTATGTCTATAACACCAGCATTGAGCTTTGGAAGATGGCTTGGAGAAACACTCAATAGCTAATCGTATAGATGAACAAGCAACTGGCCATCACCAACTTTTCTTCCAATATCTCAGAGGCCGCTAAGATTATAAAAAGCAAAATCCCAACGCCCAGAGCTAATGAGATCTTAATCAAAAACAAGTGGGTTGGTATCAACGCCATCTATGATCGAGAACTATACAAAGGGAATGTACCATATATAAATGTCAGCTTCCCTTATGTGATGGGTGTTGAGGCTGTTGGTGAAGTCATAGATGTTGGTGAAGACATTGACAAAATTAAGATAGGTGATGCTGTTAGTACTGTTAAAGTAGGAACGGCATACCAAGAATATAATGTAATAAGTGAAGACGTCGCAATTAGAATACCCGAGGCGTCACCAGAACATCTGGCGATTAACCCTACAGGTATATCAGCAGCACTGGCCATAGAAAAATCCGGAGAAGTACAACAAGGTGAGACTGTGGTTGTATCTGCTGCTGCTGGCGGACTTGGTCATTTTATAGTTCAGATCTGCAAATTGAAAAAGTGCCATGTAGTTGCTATTTGCGGCAGCGATAAAAAAGTTGATCTACTTGAAGGGCTACAATGTTGTGATCGCATAATCAATTATCGCAAAGAATCTATAGGCGAAGTTCTGACTCAAGAATATCACAACAAAATTGATGTTGCATTTGACTCTGTAGGCCGTCATATGTTTGATGCATTTCTTGCTCAACTTGCGCCATTGGGGAGATTGGTTGTATGTGGGCTTGCTTCAGAACTTACATCAGAAAGCTTTGAGATTGTAAGTCGATCAAGAGTGTATGAATCAATATATTGGAAGGGTGCTTCAGTGCGGTGCTTCATGAATCACTTGTACAAAGATAGCCATCCGTCAGCGAGAGACTTCTTGAATCAAGCCTATCAAAAAGCATCAATAAAAGTCAAGATTGATCCGACAGAATTTAATGGGATCGAGTCAATAATTAGTGCTTCTAATTACCTTCTTGATGGAAAAAGTCTGGGTAAGGTCGTAGTAAAGCTCTAAGCCTTCACAAAAAATTGGTTAATATCATATATAGTTAATGAAATTAACTATCTTAACTTTGTGAAACGGAATCTCGTATAGAGAGGACGTACTTTTTTTGTTTACTACTTCCAACAAATAAGTAAAAATTAGGTATGAAAAAATTATTCATTTTTAGACTTTTGTGTTCGGCTCTGCTGACATTTGGACTGGTCCATATGAGCGCTCAAGTCACAGGTAAAGTGACAGATAATCAAAACGGTGAAGGCCTGATTGGTGTCAATGTCATTGTAAAAGGTACACTCGAAGGTACTGTAACAGATATTGACGGGATGTATACTGTCAATGCAAATCAAGGCGATGTTCTTGTGTTTTCGTATGTCGGATTTCGCAATAAGGAGATGGCAGTTGGATCAAGTTCAACTATAGATATTGCTCTTGATGAAGATGCAACTACACTTTCAGATGTAGTGGTAACTGCAACTCGAACACCGGTAAGAAAGATAAGAACTACAACGGCCATCACCTCTATTGGCACAGAGGAGTTGGAGGCTATACAGCCAGAATCTATAGCTGAAGCACTTGTGTCTACACCTGGTGTAACAGTAGAAAATAGCCAAGGACGTAAGTCCAATTACAACATTAGAGGATTTCCTTCAGGTAATACTTATGTAACTACATTGCTCGATGGATTGCCATTAAATGGTTTTGCTTCAAGATCTGCGGGAACATCAGAGTATCTGGCTCTTGATCAGAATGTCGAAAGAGTAGAGGTGGTTCGCGGAAGTGGGGCAACACTATTTGGAAGAGCAGCAGGTGCAGGAGCCGTCAACTTGATATCTAAAAGCGGCGCAGAAGAATTTAATGGACAGGTTTCCTTCACTAGTTTCAATGGTGTGCAAGATGAT
>CAZRXJ010000220.1:0-4797 GCA_964604025.1 uncultured Saprospiraceae bacterium
CAACATCATCATCAATTGAAATAACTTCTTTCCCAAGAATATTTGCAATTACCGTGTCATTCACATGGTTGTCCCTTACGATTACTGTAGCACCTTTAGATTGCAACTCTTTTATAAGTTCGATTACTTTAGAATTTCTGATATCATCTATATTTTCCTTAAAAGTAAGGCCATATACAATGATACGTGCACCTTTGATCGTCTTGCCAGAATTAGTAAGTGTATTTTCTAATTTCTCAGCTATGAACAAGGGCAAGTAGTCATTAATCTCTCTGCCTGCTGCTATCACTTTAGGTTCGTGTCCTATTGCTCTTGCTTTATATAAGAGATAGAATGGGTCCACACTGATACAATGACCGCCCACCAATCCAGGATGATATTTATGGAAGTTCCATTTGGTATCGGCGGCATCCAGTACTTCTTGTGTGTCAATATCTAATTTGTCAAAGATGATCGACAGTTCATTCATCAGCGATATATTCAAATCTCGTTGCGTATTCTCTACAATTTTAGCTGCCTCTGCGACTTTGATCGAAGGTGCCACGTGGATATCGGCTTCAATGAATATTTTATAAAAATCATGTACGAACTGTCTACCGACTAAACTATTCGACGAGACAACTCTTGGTATCGATGTCAACGCCAATTCATCAACACCAGGCACTATCCGTTCTGGAGCGTAGCCAATTACAAAATCGATATTTGGCGTCAAGCCAGAACCATCTGCCAAAACTGGTATACACTCTTCTTCTGTACATCCAGGGTAAACGGTTGATTCATAGATGACAACATCTCCTTTACTTAATATGGCACCGATCATCTTAGAACTCTCCTTGAGGTGCGACAGGTCAGGTAGTTTATCCACAGTAATATCCGTAGGGACACAGATGACATATACATTGGCTTCACGGACCTCTTGAAGATCCGAAGTAACACGAAGGTCAGCGTCTAGTTGATCCATTGCTTCGATCTCTTTGATGCGACTTGGATCTATATCATAACCGATAACATCAATATATCGATTAGCCTGAATTAATAATGGCAGTCCGACATACCCAAGACCGACTATAGCAACAGATGATTGCTTAGACTTGATCTTGTGTAATAACATCGCTGCGATGTCCTCCATCTTCATGACACAAAAGAAAGCAATACTCAGCTTAAAATCTCATCCATACCTAATGATATCACCCATATAGAATAGGACGTCATATATAATTGACTTTACTTTGCAGATAAGCTATCATATATGCACATACCTTTTTTCAAATATCAAGGCACTGGAAATGACTTTGTCATCATCGATCAAAGAGAAAACAAATACATCTCCAAATCAGATCAAAGCTTGATAGAACGCATATGCAATCGTAGATTTGGTATCGGTGGAGATGGATTGATGCTTATCCAATCCTCAGATCATGCAGACTTTACAATGGTTTATTTTAATGCTGATGGACGCACGAGTTCTATGTGTGGCAATGGCGGTCGATGTATCGTGAGTCTTGCTTCGAGATTGGGCATATTCAAAGATTCATGCACATTTGACGCTATCGATGGACTTCATCAAGCAAAGATTGTTGACCCAACGAGGGTCGCTCTCAAGATGAACGATGTATCCGATATCCATAGAGACGCAGCGGCATATGTACTAGATACGGGATCGCCACATTATGTGAGATTTGAGACTGGTGTTGCTGAACTTGATATGGTCAAGGAGGGTAAGGCCATCAGATATAATAAGACTTACAAAAGCGAAGGTATAAATGTCAATATCGCAGAATGGCACGGCGACTCGCTTCAAGTAAGAACATATGAGAGAGGAGTAGAAGATGAGACCTTTTCTTGTGGCACCGGTGTTGTCGCAGCTGCTATATCCCATGTACAACAAGCTCAACACAAACCAGATGTCGTCAATATCAAAACAAGAGGAGGATCACTTAAGGTCACTCTTGAGCAGTCAGCAGACGGATATCAGAATATTTGGTTGATCGGACCTGCCACCTATGTATATGAAGGAATCTACAAAGTCGACACTGGCAACTGACCTCTTCTCATTAAAGCGATCTCTCATCTCTCGGCATAGCGGTCTGTTGTCTGTCAGCGAAGCGACCTGTTGTCTGACTTCTCTCAGCCAAGTTCTGTTGTCTGTCAGCGAAGCGAACTGTTGTCTAACTTCTCACAGCGCAGCGGTCTGTTGCCTCACTTCTCTCAGCGAAGCGGTCTTACCTCTTCCTACACACCCAACTCAAAATTAGTCTTCGCATTCATTAATTCTCCTAAAGCATGTTGATCTCCAAGTCGCTTTGCTATCTCTATACCCTCGTCGTAAGTAGCCTTAGCCTCATTTTCTTGATCCAGGTCTATATAAAGTGCTGCTAGATGATAGTACATGCCTATATAATCATTGTTAACCGTCTTTAACTTTAAGTAACACGCCAATGCTTCTTCGAGCTGTTCTAACTTGGTATGTTCTTGTGCCAGTGCATATAACACAAACTCATCTTCAGGATCATCTCCCAATAAACTCTGCAAATGATCCAACCGCCAATTATCCATCTTTACACAACTACTAATTAAGAATTACATTTGCGGAATAGGAGAACAATCTCGTCAGCAAATTATTACATAGTATATTATACGTCAAGTTACACAAATATGAAATTACTCGTTTGTATCACAAAGACACCAGAGACAACTGCCAAAGTCGCATTCACAGATGGCGATAGCAAGTTTGACGAAAGTGGTGTTCAGTTTATAATGAATCCCTATGATGAGTGGTATGCACTCGTCAGAGCATTGGAACTCAAAGAGCAACATGGAGGGACAGTTACAGCCATTAATGTGGGTCCTCCTGCTAATGATGTAATCATCAGAAAAGCATTGGCTATAGGTGCCGATGATGCTGTTCGGATCGATACCGAAGCATTAAGCTCAAGTCAGGTAGCAGCCAATATAGCAGCACATGCCAATGATAAGGGATATGACATCATATTCACTGGCAAAGAGTCCATAGACTATAACGGATCTGAAGTAGGCGGCATGATCGCTGAGCACTTAGGATTGCCTTATGTGTCTTATGCCTCACACATGGATCACGATGGTTCTATCGCAACTGTATCAAGAGATATTGAAGGGGGTGTTGAAGTTGTTGATGTTGCTGGTTCGTTTGTTTTGTCAGCATCTAAGGGTTTAGCTGAACAACGCATCCCTAATATGCGTGGAATCATGATGGCCAAGCGTAAACCACTCAATGTAGAGGCAGCAGCTGTCACAGATACCAAGGTAAGCGTTGTCTCTTATACACTTCCTGAAGCCAAAGGTGGTGTAAAAATGATCGATCCTGAAAACATGGATGAATTAGTAAGATTACTTCACGAAGAAGCAAAAGTTATATAAGATGTCAGTATTAGTAGTAGCAGAGAGCCCAAAGGGACAATTTAAAAAAGCTGCATTTGAAGCAGTACACTATGGACACAAGACTGCTCAGTCATTGGGTGGGGATTGTATAGCACTTGTGATAGGGGCATGTGATAATCCAGGCGAACTGGGGACATATGGCGCAAGCAAAGTGGTACATATAGCTGATTATAGCGGTGGTGTGGATACTTTGATATATACCTCGGTTATCACACAAGTAGCAACACAGACTGGTGCAAAAGTCATTGTAGTTAATCATTCTTCTACAGGCAAATCAATCGCTGGAAGAATAGGTGTGAAGATGGATGCAGGCGTGGTAAGTCAAGTTAATAGTGTCCCATCGATGGAAGCTGGAGGTATAATAGTGACAAAGCCAGTATTTTCAGGTAAGGCTTTCGCCAAATGCAAAGTAGTAGGAGACAAGTGTGTGTTATCCCTCATGGGAAATGCACTACCCATAGCAGAAGTAGGTAGTCCTTGTCCAGTAGAAGCAGGATCTGTAGACATACCTGCAAGCTCTGTAACCATAAAAGAGAGTAAAACCGTAGATGGTGAAGTACCACTTCCTGAAGCAGAACTTGTAGTATCCGCTGGTCGTGGTATGAAAGCTCCTGAAAATTGGGGAATCATAGAAGATCTTGCTAAAACAATAGGTGCAACGACAGCTTGCTCAAGGCCAGTTGCCGATACAGGATGGAGACCGCACCATGAGCACGTAGGACAGACCGGAGTCGCCATTAGACCTAATCTTTATATTGCCGCTGGGATATCAGGAGCAATCCAGCATCTAGCTGGCGTCAATAGTTCTAAGTGTATTGTTGTTATAAACAAGGATCCCGAAGCACCTTTTTTCAAAGCAGCTGACTATGGTGTATGTGCGGATTTATTTGATGTAGTGCCAAGATTGACAGAGGCATTCAAAAAGATGAAAGACGCTTAAGACGCAAGAAGTATCGGACAAGTAGAAATATAGAAAGCCGCTGAGTTTCCTCAAGCGGCTTTCGTTTTCACGGAGAAACTTATATCCTCTCCACGGTAGCTATATTACATACCAATGGCACATAAGTAACTATCGTGCAAAGGTGGTAAAAGAAATTTAGATTGTGCGTCCCTAATATTAGGGAAATTACAATTAGTTAGTAATAGGGTATTCCATATCTTTGCTTTGATGAGAGAAAGTTTTTTTAGCGTTATACCACTTAATATTCATCAATCACCATACTTGTTGAAGATCTTATAATAAATTAAGGAATCACTCACATAGAGCTATCCACATCGGATGACTATTTTGGGTGTGTTGACAAATGGAAGTTGTCGTAGAGGGTATCATGTTATATCTTTATAGATAATATCATGTAGCATCCTAAAATAAGATTATGT
>CAZRXJ010000221.1:0-4785 GCA_964604025.1 uncultured Saprospiraceae bacterium
CCGTGAAGCACTAGATCCTAAGTCTAGCGTGTCTACCAATTTCACCACACCCGCTAATGTTGAGGGCGCAAAGATATATTCTTATATGATATGGGGAAACTATTTTTTGAAAGAATCTAAAGTCTTTTTGTTTAGCACAAAATGTTATAACTTAGATTCGGTCTAAGTCTAATTAAGTGTTCTATGCCTCATTTTTCTGACACCTATACGGCTAAAGAAGCAATTAAGATAAGAGCTTCATATGATTCTCTTATAGAGTCCTTGAAACCTAAACTAAAAGGTGACGATGAGGCCAACTTAAACAAAGCTTTTGAACTGGCATTTGATGCCCATCAATATCAAAGGAGAAAATCTGGTGAGCCATATATATTTCATCCTATAGAAGTAGCGCGTATCTGTCACGAAGAGATCGGTCTAGGACCAACCGCTGTGATATGTGCCATCATGCATGATGTTGTAGAAGATACGCCTGTCAATCTCGAAGAGATATATGAGCTCTTTGGTGATAAGGTAACTCAGATTGTAGATGGTCTTACAAAGTTAGACGGTCTCTACAATCTTAGTAATCAGAATGCCGAGAATCTGAAGAAAGTGCTTAGTACACTCGTCAATGATGTACGTGTCGTGCTGATCAAAATGGCAGATCGCTTACACAATCTTAGGACTATTAAGCCGATGCCACAACACAAAAAGTTGAAGATCGCAGCTGAGACTATGTTTATATATGCACCGCTAGCACATAGACTTGGGATCTATGGTGTAAAAACAGAGTTTGAAGACATCTGTATGATGATTACAGATGAAGAAAACTATAATGATCTGCGCAAAAAGATCCAAGATAATGAAGAACAAAGAGAAAAATATCTCAAATCTTTCCTTGCACCATTGGACAAACCCATTAAAGAACTTAATGCTCCTTATCGCATCTTGGCGCGACCCAAAGCTATCTCATCAGTCTGGAATAAGATCAAGTCTAAGAATGTAGAATTTGAAGAGATCTATGACTTATTTGCCGTTAGAGTCATCGTAGATGTGCCGAGCAACTTAGAAAAGTCTATCTGCTGGCAGATCTATAGTGTGATTACAGATTATTACAAACCCATACCTGAAAGACTCAAAGATTGGATCACTAGTCCTAAAGGCAATGGGTATGAATCCTTGCATACTACCGTCATAGGGCCAGGAGGTAGATATGTAGAAGTGCAGATACGAAGTGAGCGCATGAATGATATAGCGGAAAGAGGCTTTGCAGCTCATTGGAAATACAAAAACGTCAAGAAAAATGACAATGCATATGAACAATGGTTAGATAACATTAGAAACTTATTAGAAAATCAGAACGGAGATGCTGTCGAATTTCTTTCTGATTTTAAAACCAATCTCTTTAGTGAAGAAGTCTATGTATTTACACCTACAGGTGATATGCGCATATTACCTAAAGGAGCGACGGCACTTGACTTCGCTTTCGATATACACTCTGACGTAGGAGCACGTGCTACTGCGATCAAAGTCAACAGCAAATTAGTCCCTATGGGGCATGTCCTTCAAAATGGAGATCAAGTCACTGTAACTACTTCTAAAAATCAAACACCATCTGAGAACTGGATTAAGCTTGTCATAACTGGAAAGGCAAGATCGAAGATACGTTCTTCTATCAATGAGAAAACCAAGCAACTTGCTGATATTGGCAAAGAAACCCTTGCCAGAAAATTGAAAAACCTAAAAGTAGATTTTGAAAAAAATGCAGACATTGTTGTCAATCACTTCAAACTAAAAAGCAGAAAAGAATTATACCTTGCCATCAACAATGATCAAGTCAAATTAAATGACCTCAGCAAACACTTCACCATTGATAATGGAGAGCTAAAGGATATTGTTGAGAAAAAACAAACTCAGGAAGTTAAAAAACCGCCCCCTTCTGCACCTGACACAGTAAGGAAAGGAGTTATGATCAGGATCAATGATGAACCTGCTGATAATTTTAAATTTGAAATCTCAAATTGTTGCAATCCCGTTCCTGGCGATCAGATATTTGCTTTTTTAACTTCTAATGCGGGGATGAAGATACATAGGATGAGTTGTGCTAACGCTTCCAACTTATTCACTAATTATGGATACAGAATATTAAAAGCAGATTGGACTAAAAATTCTAATCGCGACTTCATGGTCGAAATTAAAATCACTGGGATTGATTCTGGCCCAGGGGTAATACAAACACTAACGAATGAAATCTCAAATAATCTGAATATAAATATTAGATCATTTGCCATAGAAGGAGACGAAGGCATATATGAAGGACGACTTAAGATAATCGTCAAAGATAAGAACCAGTTGACCCATGTAATGATTGCACTTAAGAGTCTGGAAAACATATCTACTGTCGAACGAATATCAACCTAACTATAACGGTATGACTATTACAACAACTGAACAATTAGAAAGCCGATATGAAATGGCCCGGGTAAAGTTTAAAAACTTTTTAGAAAGTAACAACAACCGGAAGACACCAGAACGCTTTGCAATATTAGAAGAGATATATCTCAATCAACATCACTTTGATGCTGAAGCACTCTATATTAAAATGAAGCAAAATGCTTATAGAGTAAGTCGTGCTACCATATACAACACACTTGAGATACTTGTGAAGTGTGATTTAATCAAGGCTCACCAGTTTGGTAATAACAAAACACTGTATGAACGTTCATATGGATTTAAAGATCATGATCATTTGATCTGTATGAGTTGTGGAGATATTAAAGAGTTTGATGATCTTAGGGTACATGAAGCTGTGCATCACCACAGTAATCTTGACAACTTCAAGATAGAATATCATTCATTGAACATTTACGGTAAGTGCCAAAGATGTCAATGATTGATTAGTGGCCTGCTCAATAAATAGACATATATATTAGATTTTGTAAATATGTGTAAGTACCTTTAGCCATTTAAAACCGACCACTTATGTGGTGTGATATATATTATAGAATATGGCTGTTGATGTACTTATAGGATTGCAATGGGGAGACGAAGGCAAAGGCAAGATTGTTGACTACTTAGCAGAGAAATATGACGCTATATGTCGCTTTCAAGGTGGCCCTAATGCAGGACATACTATATATGTTAATGGTGAAAAGTTCGTCCTTCATACCATCCCTTCTGGAATCTTCAGGGATGGAGTAGAGAATGTAATCGGCAATGGTGTAGTTATAGATCCAATAACTTTACGTAAAGAGATAAAAGGATTAGAAGCACTCGGTGTAGATATCAAGAGTCGACTAAAAATAGCTCGAAAAGCTCACTTGATCCTTCCCTCTCATAGGTACTTGGATGCCGCATCTGAAAAAGCCAAAGGTGACAAAAAAATTGGCTCCACACTTCGAGGTATAGGCCCGACTTATATGGACAAAACGGGGCGAAATGGATTGAGATTTGGAGATATCGAAAGAGCAAACTTCAAAGAAAAGTATAACGACCTCAAAGCCAAGCATGTCAAACTAGCCGATATATACCCTTCTTTTGATTTTGAATGGAATGAAGAAGAGTGGTTCGATAGTATCGAGTTTTTAAGATCTTTTGTAAGAGTAGATTGTGAGTATTATCTTAATGATCTGCTTGATCGAGGTGGAAATATACTAGCTGAAGGTGCTCAAGGGGTTATGCTTGATATAGACTTTGGCACTTATCCATTTGTTACTTCTTCTAATACAATTACAGCAGGTGTCTGTACTGGTCTAGGTATCGCCCCTTCTAAGATCGGAGAAGTCATCGGTATCAGTAAGGCGTATTGTACACGGGTTGGAAGCGGCCCGTTTCCTTCTGAATTATTTGATGAAAATGGAAAGAAATTACAAGACCTTGGGAAGGAGTTTGGCGCTACGACAGGAAGACCACGACGCTGCGGATGGATAGACTTGGTTCAATTAAGATATAGCGTGATGATCAATGGCGTCACACAGATAGCTTTGACAAAATCAGATATCATGGACAACTTTGATGAGATCGTAGTAGTCGATAGATATGAGATAGAAGGCAAAGAGTCTAGACAACTTCCATATGATCTATGTAACGAGAACTATAAGCCTCTTTTTAAGTCTTTCAAAGGATGGAACACACAATTGACATCAGATCAAAAGGAGATGCCTGCGGCATTTGAAGAATACCTAACTTTCTTAGAAGATTATGTCAAAGTCCCGATCCCTTTGATATCTATAGGCCCAGAAAGAGAGCACCTTATTGTCAGATAATCTTTATGACGTGATCTAATCTCGAGTAGCCTTAACTATGTATTGATAATCAAGACTGCGGTCATCGGTAGAAATGTTTTTATATCCAGCAGTCTCAAGAATATTCTCTAGTTCTAAGAGACTCACCCTATAATCTGCAGGAGGTGCAATGTTATCGGGGATGCGCTTCATCTTGAAGTCAACGATCATCACCTCACCTCCTTCCATAATCGCTGATCTGAGATTTTCTAGATAGGCATTGCGATCCTCGATATATCCTATTGTATTGATAATCAATGCTATATCAATCTCATCATTTCTGAGATTAGGGCTATCTGCTTGTGCCAACCTTGTCGTTATCTTCACTTGCTGAAGGGTATCTAGATGATCGTTCCTAAATATCTCAATCAAATTAAGCATATCAGGATCTATATCCACTGCTATAACTTTGTCTGCCTGGCCGATGAGACGAAACGTAAAGTAACCAGTTCCTGCTCCAATATCTGCAATGACCTTTCCTTCTATATCTCCAATTTTTTCAATAACTAATTCTGGCTTTTGC
>CAZRXJ010000222.1:0-4780 GCA_964604025.1 uncultured Saprospiraceae bacterium
TCCAATATACTAATTCTTCCGTTTCGGATCTTGGAATTAAAACATGTCGATTGACCTTGAATTTTAAACCAAAAAAGTCAGCATAGCCAGTGACATATTGTATTGGCTCCGACTTCATCAATCTATCAACGTCTTCCTTCAAATCTTCTAATGAATCAAATGGTTTTTCAATTTTTAAATTAGTTATACCATAGTTGTCTTCCATTAAAATAGAAACGATATTGATGGCCTCTCTTCGATCATAGATTGTCGAAAGATGTGCAATCGCATATGATGCTGCCTCATTAATACTCATATTGATCCTGAAGGACAGTAAGATCTGATGGCGTGTCTACGGTAATTGGCTCGTGGTCAACAGCTATCATTCTAATTTTGAGTCCATGGTCCATCCATCTTAATTGTTCAAGACGTAGTTTGTCTTCTCGATATGTAGGGGGCAATTTCTTTATGCGCATGTACGCGTACTTAGTGAACCCATAAACACCAATATGACGATATACTTTTTGGCCACTCGGAGCATCACGATAGAAGTCAATAGCATTTGCGTCAGCGTCAATGGTCACTTTTACAATATCAGATGATGTATCAAAACATAAAGATGTAGTACTCAATGAGGCTATATCTATCGAATCATCTGACCTCATTGTCATTATCAGATGATCAATAATCTCTGGATCGATATAGGGTTGATCTGCCTGAATATTTATAAGATAATCAGCAGTTACAGTTTGTTCGATGGCATCTATACATCTATCTGTTCCACATGTGAAGTTCTTCTGACTTCTGATGGTGTGGGCTCCCATCCTATAACTTTCTTGTTCGAGTAAATCATGATCAACTACGATACTCACTTGATCTAAGTGGTGACATTTTTCAACTTGATCGTAGACATGGTTCAGTATGGACCTGCCTCCCAATCTCATCAAAAGTTTGCCCGGAAGTCGCACAGAATTGTACCGCGCTGGTATAAAGCCAGCAACATATATATCAGATGAATCAGTCCCCATATAGTGACAAATATATCGTTACATAAGGTATGATGACTATGAAATTGATGGTAAGTTCTGATCTCACACCTAATCCGATATGTTAATTGGGTGTTTGTGTATACACATTACGATTATTTTTAATATTTTTATGCCTCATTATCAATGATATAGACCATGAATCAGATAATATTGATTATATCTTTCACTTTGCTTAGTACCATCCTGTCAGCTCAGAGATATCTCAGCGCATCATTTCATCAAGAACGGATAGCAGTGAACGTTTCAGCACCTGAAGGATGTACGATGTATGGGTTGTCAAAAGCTTCGGGTATTGATATCTCTGAATTGAGAACCATCAATAATAAGCCTAACAACTCTTTGTCATTAAATGAAACACTAATTGTGCCATTGGTCAGTGACAAAATCTCAATCTCTAAAAGAGGGCTCCAACATCCTATACCTATATATTATCAAGTGAATACTGGAGATAATCTATATCGAATCGCTAAAAAAGTCGGTCATACTTCGATGCAGTTGATTGAACTAAACGCTAAGACGGATGAGCGCCTTGCTCAACAGGAAGAACTATTGTTAGGATGGGTCAACTGGCCCTATGGCGAGGCTCATGAGATAACCCCTCAAGTCGTAGAAGATGTCGTAGCCTCCATAAATATACCATCGGTTACATCAAGAAAAGGTGATCACATCACACCCTCGCTACAAAGCTACATCTCACAAATAAGTAATGATGAGGCAGATATGGTCATTGCCATTCCTGATTATGTGGAAACATCTTACGACTACAAAAGATCTATTGTGAAAGAAAAAGGTATAGCATTCTGGGAAAAATCGAGATATCAGACAAAAGAAATGATCGTAATGCATCCATACGCCCGGGTAGATTCTAAAATATCTCTCTATAATCCTATGTTGAAAAGAAAGGTAGAAGCTAAGGTTGTCAGCGAATTACCAAAAGAAGCTTACCCAGAAGATATAAGTGTTGTAATTTCGCCATCAGTCGCTGACGCGCTCGGTGCACTGGATCGACGATTTCAGGTAGAAATCACTTATGTACAATAGATGGATATAAAGAATAATGTCCTTGAGACAATAGGAAATACTCCGCTCATCAAGCTTAATAAGACCGTTTCCCACATATCAGCGCTCGTACTTGGGAAGGTAGAAACTTACAATCCAGGTCATAGCATCAAAGATCGCATGGCTCTCAAGATGGTAGAGGTGGCTGAAGCCGAAGGAAGGATAAAGCCAGGTGGGACATTTATCGAGTGCACTTCTGGAAATACGGGTATGGGCATCGCTCTTGCAGCTGCCGTAAAAGGCTACAAATGCATATTTACGACAAGTGACAAGCAGTCTAAAGAGAAGATCGATATACTTAAGGCTGTAGGCGCAGAAGTAATCGTATGCCCTACCGACGTCAGACCTGATGATCCGAGGAGCTACTATAGTGTCGCGGAGAAGTTAAGCAAAGAGATACCTAATAGTTACTGGTGCAATCAGTATGATAATCTGGCCAACCGACTAGCTCACTATGAGTCGACGGGACCAGAAATATGGGAACAAACTGACGGTAAGATAACCCACTTAGTAGTCGGTGTTGGCACTGGGGGTACTATATCTGGTACGGCAAAATATCTCAAAGAACAGAATCCGAATATAAAAATATGGGGCATCGACACCTACGGTTCCGTATTCAAGAAATATCATGAGACGGGTGAGTTTGATGAAAAAGAAATCTATCCATACATAACAGAAGGAATAGGAGAAGATATCCTTCCTAAAAATGTTGACTTTGATCTGATCGATCACTTTGAAAAAGTAAGCGATAAAGATGGGGCGGTCATGGCACGACGTATCGCAAGAGAAGAAGGGATCTTCTTAGGATATAGCTGCGGATCTGCGCTGGCGGGGCTTATACAACTTCAGGATCAATTGACATCAGAAGACGTTGTCGTTGTGATATTTCACGATCATGGTAGTCGATATGTCGGCAAAATATATAACGATGAGTGGATGCAAGAACGAGGGTTCTTAGATCGCGATCTCAAAGTTAAAGATCTCATCATGAAGAAAGCGGACAAGACCTTTTTGTCAATAGAACAGCATACCACGGTCAGAGCAACACTTGATCTCATGAAAGCTAATGATATATCTCAGATGCCTGTGACAGAAGACAAGAAGGTAATAGGATCCATCACCGAGAGCAAAGTACTTAAGTATATACTTGAGAATCCGCTCAACAACATGGATAAAGCCGTAGAAGAGATCATGTCTGATCCATTTCCGATTGTCTCAGAAGACATAGCGCTTAAAGATCTCAGTAAGTATATAACCAAAGAAGTCCCTGCGGTAATTACAGCAGAAAAAAGTGGCCAATATCATGTGATCACACAATACGATATCATACAAGCGATATAAATGAAAACCTGCCAATTCTGAAAGGTGGCCTTCATTGAAAGTTCTTATCTTTTAGCCCTATTCTAATTGGATAAGTACTTATGGTGGATAAGCTTAAGGAGGTTGGGATGAGCATCATAGAGATCATACTTTATATAGGTATTATAGGTCTCTGTTACGTAATGATCGGAGGCTGCATCGTCTACTGTGGACTCGCGGAGGCTAATGACATTGGACAAGCTGACGTAGAAGATCCTTACAACATATTGTTAATCGATTATCTACCCATCTTTATTGGGTCTATCGTTGGGGTCTTAATTGTACATCAGGTGATATTCAAAAGACCTTTTTCGTTTTCAGGTTTTACGACCAAAAGTGTAATGAGTCAATTTTCTAAAGGGGTTGCATGGAGTGCAATAGTCTTGACAATCGGCTTTTTAATTCTCTGGGCTTTAGGATGGCTTGAGATCGTCTCGGTAGAGATGAATCTCTCACTATTTCTTGGTTTTCTATTGTTATTTTTTGTCCAGAGTTCATTTGAAGAGGTGGCGATCAGGTCATTTTTATTGCCGACGTTATCCCATCGTTTTACAATCTGGATCGGTATCATAGTGTCTTCAGTAGTTTTTGCTCTTTTGCATTTTGATAACCAGAATAGTAGTTGGTTAAGTTTGTTTAACATCTTTATAGCAGGTATATTATTGGGTGTGATATATATACGCTATAAGCAAATATGGGCTCCCATAGGACTCCATATGGGGTGGAATTTTATTCAAGGTACTTTTTATGGATTTGAGGTAAGTGGATTTGATGTCTATAGTTATATTGATTCAACCGAGACTGGTCCAGATTTATGGACAGGTGGAGGGTTTGGATTTGAAGGGTCACTACTCACTACAATATTGTTAATGTCTTTATCTGTGTGGATCTGGAAACAAGCACCTGAAAATTTTAAAGGAAAATTACTACTTTCAACCCAATCTAATGATTAAACTATATGCCTAACATACCAGAATCCAAAAAAGGAAAAAGTATATTCTCTGAGTGGTTAGAGCAACTACAACAAGAGAGTTGGCAATTAGAATTACTGATCTCTGGGCTTGCACTTTTTGGTATATGGGAGAGCAGATCCATGTTGCTCAAATTAGAGTATTACCTCGATGCCAATATTATCAACACTTACTCATTTTTTACCGAATCTTTGATCAATGTCTTCTGGGCGGGATGGGCCATCTTCATGACCAATCTTTTAATCCACATCATCTTAAGAGGACTGTGGATAGGCGCCATAGGCCTGCGCTATGTGTCAGGAGACATAGATTTTGATGAGCTCAATTACTCCGATATATTTAGAAGATTTTTCAAAAGACGGA
>CAZRXJ010000223.1:0-4779 GCA_964604025.1 uncultured Saprospiraceae bacterium
CTAATGACATGACAATGGAAGAAGCCGGAGGTATACATAGCGAGTATACACCACGAGGATGGATGAAAACGGAAAAAGAATTACTCATTTTTGAACAACATCTATATCTCCGCCAACCAGGTTATGGCACCAGTTATATTACAGGTAAGTATCTGGTGGAAAAGGCTATGATGGAATACGCAAGAAAGTACGAAGACAGTAAAGGAGAATTTTCATTAAAGGGCTTTTTTGATCATCTCAATACTATCGGTAATATCCCCATATCTTTAGGAGATTGGGAGATGAATGCTAACTGAGATTAGAGATATTACCTTATTAAAATATCAAAAAGAAAAAGCCTTACAACTTGTGGTCATAAGGCTTGTATTATACTTTTCTAATGTCTAAATCACTATAAGATAGCATCTAGCTTTGTCGCTAACGTCTGCTTTGTAGCTGTGCCTACATGCTTATCGACAACTTCTCCATTCTTTAAGAATAAGATGGTTGGTATACTTCTTACACCATACTTCATTGAGATTTCAGGATTATTGTCAACATTGACCTTGCCAATGGTTGCTTTACCTTCATAGTCCTTAGAGAGATCATCAATCACGGGTCCCACTAGCCTACAAGGACCACACCATTCAGCCCAAAAATCGACTACTGCTACTCCTTCTTTGTCCAGTGCTACTTCCTTGAAGTTGCTATCTGTAAATTCAAATGCCATTTATATTACTTTTATTGTTAATTCAAAGTTAGTAACATAGTCCCAATTGAGAAAGTTGCATCATATGTTGTTTTATTTCATAAAGTCCCTTGCACTACACATTACGTCTAATTTATTGCCGCTACATCCATATTTTGTCTAATTACCAATGATTAAGAGCAAACATCCTTATAAGCCTACAGCGATCTTAGTCATATTAAGTGTACTAACGCTTGTTATTTTTAGTGTCTTACCTTTTCAATCCTCGCTTGTTGAATCTTGGTATAGTCGCGGCATATTCGCGGCATATCGATTTGTCTGGGATCATACCATTTCTCTTTTGCCCTTCAGCGTCATATATGTTGTGTTTGTATGCACCTTGAGTTATTTAGGGTTTTCATTTTTCAATAAGATCCCGCTTAGAGCGAAATGGTTAACACTCGGCAGGCGCTTGATACAAGTCGTAAGTATTGCCATATTGATGTTCTATTGGCTATGGGGATTTAATTATAAGCGACAGGGATTCCGTGATATCATAGCGTTAGAGCGACATCCACCAGATGTGAGTTATGTTCTGGATCAATATTGTAGCGTTACAGATTCTTTGGTTGCTATACGTCAAGTTCTTGATGAACAAGGTGTTGATTCATTTTACGTAAGTGAAGAAAGATTGAGACAGGATCTAAAGAGAGCTTACAAAGCCATGAGATTGCCGACCTATGGTAATGTCAGGGCGCGTAAGATTAAGCCTAAAGGGAGTCTGTTACATATCAGTACAGCAGGAGTATATCTGCCATTTGCAGGAGAGGGGCATATCGACGCTGGCCTTCATCCCATTACTCATCCATTCACGATGATGCATGAGATGTCACATGGTTATGGTTGGACTGGAGAAGATGTCTGTAATTTTCTAGCATTGATGGCTTCGATTAATAGTGATCACCTGCAGATCCGATATTCTGGCTACTTTGGATATTGGCGCTATCTCCGTTCTCAAGTTTATCAGATTAATCCAAGTGACTTTGATCTATATTATCGTTCAGTACCAGAAGTGATTCTTCAAGATTTTAAAGATATCAATGCTTATGCACAGCGATATAAAGACATCCTGCCTGAGCTTAGAGATTTGTTCTATGACAACTACCTTAAGTCTCATGGCATCTCGTCAGGTTTGATCAGCTACAGTCAGATGATAGTCCTGACACATGAATGGCAACAACAATATGGAGATCTATTATTCGATAGAGTATCCGACACTCAAAGCAAGTGAGTTACCAAGTATCGGATGTGTATTAACACCTAGATCTGCCTTCAGATTATTATCAAGATCCACACCGACACCTAGGCTGATGGCTTCAGGATTTGTGTCTGTAGATATGTACAACTTTAAGATGCGATGAGGTTTATACACTAATCCTGGCCTGAAAGAGACCTCTCGATCCCATGCCTTATCAATGGATGCATACAATTGTAGTTGATCGGAGATGATATATCCTAAGGCTATATCTGCTTTGCCTGCGATGCGTCTCTGATCTGTGATAGCTTGGAAAGGGTTCTTTAAGTAGGTGGATATAATTACCTTATTATCAATGACTTGCCAGTATCCTATTGTGATGTCTGCAACACCTGTTTGTCCCAACCCTTCAATCTGCAATTGTTGATAATTGCCTTGTATACTAAGATAAGCATCAGCTCCAATCGCACGAGTGAAGTTAAGGGATATCTGATTTTCTTTCAATCCTTCGATACCATAACTACCTACTAACAATCCAACTGCGGCATGCTTAAAGCTTTTTGATACCGCTGCTCCAACTGACCATATATCTGTGTTGAATCGATTGCTAACTGAAGAGGTTAGATCCCACTGTTGTACTTGATGTCTCGAAGCTGCAGGATTAGCATATAATGATGATGCTCCTGTGAGTATACTGGCATTATCAGAAGATGCGATCTGACTGGCGTGTTGTTGATGATGTTCAGTCTGTGCGATGCCACCATGACTCATCAGGATAGTTATCGCTATAGCGAAATTGAAGACTTTTAGCTGCATCCTTCTTTAGAAATAAGATCTCAATATAAGAGTCTGTTGATAAGGTAGCTGTTATGCAGAACTTAATGTGTGGCTAAAGCCGAGGATTGTTAAGTTGACTACCCGTTGCTTAAAAGCAACGGCAACAGTTGCTAGTACAAAATTGCCGGCTAAGTATTGACTCAAGATTGGCTTTAGCCTAATCTTTAACCCAAGTCCATATGTTCTTGCTCATAAAAGACTCAATTTCTACATCAAAAGTAGTCTTAGCATGATGTTGCTCTTGATTTTGAATATATCTACGTACAGATTTAACATGCGATTCACTTACGCCAACCATCCAATAATCATCTTGATAAGCAAACTTCTGCTTGGTCAGTTTATTCTTATTTATCCAATATGATGATTCACCTTTGATGAGCTGCATAGTCTTGCTGATACTTATCTCTCTGTTCAAGCTGATCAAACAATGCACATGGTCAGTGTAACCTCCAATTGAATCGATTATAATTTTTTTGTCTTTGGCATTCTCAGAGATGTGGTTGAAGACTCGTGATCTTATATCTTTAGTCAGTAGAGGTTGTCGAACTTTAGTTGTAAAAACAACATGCACAAAAACTCGAACCCAGCTCATATGGTTGATTATAAGGTGACTAAAGCCAGAAGATAGTGATATCCCTTGACCGTTGCTTAAAAGCAACACTAAAAATCTAATTGTTCGTAAATGAGGAAGATATTTGGCTAAAGCTAAGGATAGTAAGAACTTACCGTCGCTTTCAAGCGACGGATAAAAAAAGCAAAAGCCCTGATCTCTCAGAGCTTTAAGCTTAAGGTTTTAACAGTTGCAGTTTTTAAAGACTAATATTGCAACAGTAGTCTTCGTTTTGTTTATACATCCTATATGACAAATAATGTACCAAATCATCGGATAGATGCGATTAGATTTCTAGGGAGTTTTCCCAAGGAAAGTATGGCACCTAAGTTGGACTTGCCAGAGTTTGCTTTTATTGGTCGTTCTAACGTGGGAAAGTCATCTTTGATCAATTATCTATGTGATCGCAAGAAGTTGGCGAAGACTTCAAGCACGCCAGGGAAGACTCAGTTGATCAACTTATTTGAAGTAGATAAGAAGTGGGTATTAGCTGACCTTCCTGGATACGGATATGCTAGGATCAGTAAAAAGATGAGGGCGAAGTGGTCTGTTATGATCGAGGCGTATTTGCAACAGCGAGAACGACTGGCAACAGTATTCTTGCTGGTTGATTCTAGGGTATCGCCTCAGCAATCTGACTTGGATCAGATCACTTGGTTAGGAGAGCATCATATCCCCTTTAGTATCATATTTACGAAGGCTGATAAGCTCAAACCGACAGAACTAAAGCACAATATCGCCAACTTTATGGCTGCCATGAGTGAGATATTTGACGAGGAGCCTAATCACTTCATCACTTCATCATCAGGACGATTGGGTGCAGAAGATGTGCTTGACTTTATTAACTATGTTGCTAATATAGATTGACCTAAGTCTATCATTTTTAGTCATTTGTGTAAGCAAGAAGTATATATTTGCAGGCTGTAGAATGAAGAAGTATTCACACATCATACCCAACATAGAAGAATGGCCTATTGCTTTATTTCATAGTGATAGACAGAGGGTCGTCAAAAAGTTGACCAAAGAGACAGTCAATGCACTTAAGAATGACCCGGAATTGGTTACCTATCTGAATCAGACAATCTATGGAGAAAAACTCAGGACTAAGTCAGCGGCACTTAAGGTTGATCCGCCTGAAGAATATGGCTATTGGAAAAAGATTGAGTCTGATCTAGGTGAAGCTGTTAGGGAGGAGGTAGATGCGTCTGACGTGCATCTCGAGATTCTCAATAAAATTGTCCATCGCTATGCTGAAGAGATCGTTGGTGACTTTAGACCAAAGACTTTTCAGTTTGTAAGAAAAGCTACTACCTTCTTGTTCAAGTTGTTGCTTAATCCTTTCAAATCTAAAGGACAAGGTTTCTGTTGGGGTGGAAAGAAGTCAGTCCTCAAGAAGATAAAGATAAGAGG
>CAZRXJ010000224.1:0-4775 GCA_964604025.1 uncultured Saprospiraceae bacterium
TTAGTCTCAACTTGCAAATCATCCCCCGGATAATTATAAAAACCATCAGAACCCGAAGGCACCAAAGGGAATCTTTGTCCATTTTTAATCAATGTGACATCCGCATCATTAATAGGAACTGAGATATCTTCTACTTCTGACAAGGCAAATGTGCTCTTTATACGGATGTCGTCAATTGGCTCTCCTGCATATAAGAACGCTTCAACAACAAATTGATTAGCCGCGATATTATTAAGGTTCTCATCCTCACATGACATAAAGAGAAGAGATATGGTTATGATGTTAATTATATACTTCAACATTATTTTAATTTTAGCCGCTTACAATTTTAAAATTTGATGTCTACCGAAAGATTAGGAGTCATCCCCAGGTACCTTATTTCAGAGATAAGTGGAGGCTTTTCTGTAAAGTCATACTCCCTATACCAGATGTTTCTTCTGTTATAAAGATTGAAGATTGACAATCCAAAGTCCATATCGAACTTACCTACTTTATGCAAGTAGTGAGCCGACAAATCCAATCGATGATATGCAGGTAGTCTGGAAGCATTCTTTGCTCCTACACTAATATAATTGTTTGTTCGCCCGTCTAAGAGTTCTATAGAATACTGGCCTGCAGGCTCTGTAAATGGTTTTCCAGAAGCATATACAAACGTTGCTGCAAGTCGCCAATTCTCATATTCGTATGAATGGACCATCTTGAACTCATGACGTTGATCATGTAGCGCAGAAAATTCAAATCCATTATTTAGATCTGGAAAATTGCTACGTACCCTTGCCAATGTATAGGTAACCCATCCTGTATATGCTCCTCTTTTCTTTTGCAATAAAAACTCGACCCCTTCAGCAAATCCATTGCCCAAGAAGAACAATTGGTCTAAGTCTATATCTTCGCGTTGGAATCGAAGTGAGAACTCAGCCAAATTGGAAAGCTCCTTGCGATATGCTTCTACATCGAACACATATCCATCAGTCTCGTAAGCTGCTCCAAATACAAAATGTTCTGCACTACTTACTTTTACCAAGTCATCGTCTGCTAACAACCAAAAGTCACGTGATCCTTCCGTGACATTTTCATTTACTATTCGATTGACAAATTGAAAGTGTTTGCCATATCCACCTTTCAATTTTAGGTGATCTGTAAGGTTATACTGGAATGAAAATCTTGGTGACCAATATATCTCATCACTTATGTCGTAATACGTTGCTCTGATACCAGCATCAATAGTTAGATTAGAAAAAGGTTGCCATGTATCTGATACGTACCCTGCAAAGTATGATGCATCTTGTTCAATATCTAAGATAGTTAAGGTGTCATCTCTTACAAAATTATAATCTACTTCCGCAAAGGTCGCCAGCCCACCAAATTCTAATTTGTGTTGTGAAGAGACTTGTATCTCATTGTCCAATCGCAAAGAAATATCTCGAACGTCATTATCTTCAAATGTCAATATGTTACGATCAAGAACAACTGAATCTCTAGCAACTAATGTTGCTTTTATATCCAAGTCACGGTTATACTCGCTAAAGTAATTAGAAGAAGCTATCAGCAAGTTACTATACCACTTAGGATTCCATTGTCGCGACCATTTGCCGCTAAGGCCTCTATTGCCCCAATCACTTTTTTCATCTACATCTAGTTCTATACGCAATGCGCCTTCCAGCCTATCTAAACTTATGTCATTGGATTCTACAAGGTGATCCGCGCCTGAATAAAAAGATAGAGCGACGACATCTTTGTCAGTTGGATTATAACTCAACTTACTATTTAGATCAAAGAAATAGAAATCAGGTTCGACAGTCGTCACATCTAATCCATCTATGTCTGGAAGAGATTCTGTCTGTGTAAAAACACCAAATATATTATTGTACAATCCACTCCTGATAAGATCTGTATACGATCGTCGTCCACTAATTGAAAAAGATCCTTTTTTTAATATAGGCACTTGCAAACTTGCTCTTGCATTCAACAAGTTAAGACCTACACTACCATGAAGATTGTTAGGGTCACCAGTCTTGCCCGTCAGATCAACAACACTTGACAGACGTCCACCATATTTGGCCGGAAAGGCTCCTTTATATAATTGTACATCCTTAATGGCATCTGCATTGAAAGCAGAGAAAAAACCAAAGAAATGATCCACATTATAAACCGTCATACCATCAAGAAGAACTAGGTTTTGATCTGGTGTTCCTCCACGTACGAATAGTCCAGAAGAACTTTCATTACTTCCACTCACTCCTGGCAACAACTGTAAAGAACGAAATATATCTACCTCTCCTACATTGGGTAATAAAGCTAATTGTGATGGCGAGAGCTGAATCGAACTGACTCCTTCAGAAGCATTCATCACTTTATATGATTTGCCAAGAACTACTAGTTCATCTAAAACAATACCGGATGAAAGTTCGACCTCCATCTGCTCTATATCGCTACTGCCTGCAGCTATAACTACTTCTATGGAAGCGTATCCTACATACAACACTTGAAGTGTAATATCTTCCTCAGATACATCAAATAAAGAGAAGTAACCATCAACATTAGTTGAAGTACCTTGATTGGTTCCTTTGATAACAATGTCAGCGAAAGGAAGACGCTCTCGTGTATCTTGGCTCAGTACTATGCCTGAAATAGTTCTTTGGGACAGAGCGGACTGATGTAAAAATAAAAGTCCAATACATAAAAAAAGGAATCTCAACATATCTATTCAAAACGAATTAGTTAATTCAAACGATACTATAAAAACAATATACGATATAAAGTAATTGGCACAACAGCGTTGCGATTACAAAGTCCAAAGTACCAAATAAGAGCAAGACATTATATATCATCATCCCACCTCTATGGGGTGCTCTAAACCATATTCGCTATATTCAGAGTTAGAAAGCAAAAGCCAAATGGTTTTACTACAAGTTGTGAATAACTAGACATGATAAGACTTCTCATTATAATCGTTACAATAGCGCTCTCCAGCTGCTCCCCTAAAAATCCTGAGCACACAAGCACTAAAAAAAGAAAAGCCTCATATGAGACAGCTCCAGAAGTGCTAAAGACATGGGTAGATGCACGCGCTGGTTCTGGCGAGGCTGTGCACTGGATCGCTGATGGATATGTCTATGATTATCCTTCTGGTAAAAAATTATTTGGTATAGTAGGATTTGATAGTTCCACTAGTATATGGCCCGATTCTATAGGAGGAATAGTAACACACTTAACCAGAAAAACATTTGCATATACAGATCTCGAGACAGGCGAAGTAATCAAAGAGTATAATGGCCAAACTGTTGAACCAATAGCATACCCATATCAGGTGATTACCTATCGATTAGAAAATGATAGAATATATGGCGATGTTGAACAAGGAGTTGGAGAAAGGATACAAAAGATACCAGCTAAAGATGGTATACCCTATAGAAAGATGGGTAATGGATACATATTTAATGCGATGGTATTCTTAGACTTCCCACTGCCAACTGGCGACCAGTATCAGGCATGGGAAAACTACGACTTCTTTATTCAGGCAGAAGGATCAATAGATGAACCTTATCAAATGACATGGCAACGATATGGAAAGCTTGGAGCATGGGCAGGCCATGAAGGACCAGTGATTACTCATCTTCATTCTTGGAGGGTTGAGAGCCATGATCAGTTTCCAAAGAAGTTATTAGATTGGGCCAAGTCAGAAAAACCTATGTGGCTTCATCCGCCAAAGGACATAGCAGAAGTTCGTGCTTTGCAAAGAGGCGAAGAATTGCCAGGATGGTCAAACTAGTTATTCTATTTCAGTCGAAAAAATTCAAATTATTACATGAACACTCGTTTTCTGGTTTTTATAGTTTTATATTTTCTAAGTTGTACTAGTGCCTCCGATGTCAAGAAAGACCCACTAGCCAATAAAACAGATAACACGACTACATCAATACAAACCTCATTCAATGTCTGGGCTGCTTCTGATCCACATGTAACAGTCGATGCACTACATGGTGTAGAATCTTTGCAACTTGCATTAAGGCAATCTGAAGGATTTTGGTCTTTCCTTCCAAAACTGGAAGTCAAGCTAGGCGGTATACCTCCTGCCTTTGATTGGGATGTCATGCTTCTTGCAGGAGACTTTACATCTAGTCAATTTCCTCCCAAAGATGGTGAAGGAAAAATATTTGTACGACAATTTGAGGTATTGGAAAAACACAATCGAGAAGATGTGTATTGTATAGCGGGCAATCATGATGGTGACTATTATGATCAAGGAGTTGGGAATTGGTTTCAAAAATGGGTCGATCCGATGGGTCACAATTCGGAATATTCAGGTGTAGCTTCAGAGAACAGAAGGTTCGCACCTGAGGGAACTTGGGAACGTTACAAATTCCAAAGTGGTAATATATTGTACCTCATGCTTTCGGATTATAACAGTGCACCTACTCCTGTAGGACGTGGCTCAAGTGAACAAAATCTTCCTGGTGGGTTTCCTGCGGGAGCAGTAACAAGGGAAACCTTTAATTGGTGGAAAGAACAGGTGCTCGCACATCAAGATAAAATCATCATCACTGTTCATCATCATGTACTGAGAGGCACAACTACTATATCACATCCTAACGGCGGCAAAGGTATCCATGCCAATAATACAGGCGACTTCGAAGGTGCTAGCTATTTATATTATACTATCGAAGATTCAGATCCCAACAATTTCGAATTTACCACTTCTACTGATGAATCTCCCGGGCCATTCGAATCATTCTTGGAGGAATACAAAAAAGAAAATGGAAAAGCAGCAATTG
>CAZRXJ010000225.1:0-4771 GCA_964604025.1 uncultured Saprospiraceae bacterium
ATATATGCATGCTCAGACCCCAGTATCGTAGAAGTAGTGGGCAGGCCTGTTTTATAGGTTAAGCCTTACACCTCCACAAAAGGCGGCCTCTTAACAGTGGCTTCCACTTGCTTCTTTCTAATTTGTATCAGTATATCCGTTCCTTTCTTATGATGAGGTACATCTATATAACCAAGCCCGATTCCTTTTTCAAGAGTAGGAGACATCGTGCCTGAGGTTACAATACCGATTTTTTCTCCATCGGTGTTTAGGATATCATATCCAGCTCTTGGTATGCCTTTATCGTTCATCACAAATCCCGCAAGACGTTTAGTGGGTCCTTCCTTTTTCTGTTTTTCTAAGGCTTCAGCGTTTATAAAGTCATGATTGAACTTTGTGATCCATGATAATCCAGCTTCTATCGGAGAGGTTGTGTCATTGATATCATTGCCATAGAGACAGAAACCCATTTCTAATCTAAGCGTATCTCTTGCGCCAAGACCAGCTGGAAGAACTTTGATACCATTATTAACTGAGAATATGGCTTTCCACAAATCTTCAACTTTATCCGCTGGGACATATAACTCAAATCCTCCAGAACCAGTGTATCCAGTTGCAGATATGATGACATCAGGTATGTCAGCTATCGTTCCAACTGTGAAATGGTAATATGTAATATCTGCAAGTGCAACATCAGTCAATGGCTGCAGCAGTTCCGCTGCTTTGGGGCCTTGAACAGCTAATAGTTCGTAGTCACCTGATGCATTGTGTACTTCTGCATTCATTGTATTTGCGTCAGCGATCCAATCCCAATCCTTTTGGATATTAGAAGCGTTAACGACAAGGAGGTATCGTTGTTCTTCAAGTCGATAGATGAGCAAATCGTCAATGATCCCACCATCACGATTAGGCATACATGAAAGCATAGCCTTGCCGATATAAAGACTGCTCGCATCATTACTACTGATCCGCTGTATTAAGTCAAGGGCATGTGGTCCATAGATTATGAATTCTCCCATGTGCGATACATCAAAGACACCGACAGATTCTCTTACTGCTCTATGTTCTTCCATCAGCGAAGTATACCTCACTGGCATATCAAAACCAGCAAAAGGAATCATCTTCGCTCCAAGATCTACATGAATTTGGTGTAGGGCCGTCTTCTTAACTTCTGACATAAGCTATCTGCTTTATACCGCTTTTTCAGTTTCTTGATAGGACTCGATAGGTGCGCATGTGCAGATGAGATTGCGATCCCCATGTGCATTATCGATGCGTCCGACACTTGGCCAAAACTTATTTTCCCTTACATATGCCAATGGAAATACTGCTTTAGATCTAGAGTACGGAGCAGCCCATTCGTCTCCCGTGGCCACTGCAAATGTATGGGGAGCATTGACCAACACATTATTATCCTGATTCGCATGTCCTTCTATAACTTCTGTGATCTCAGCTTTAATAGCGATCATGGCATCACAAAATCTATCCATTTCTTCCTTCGTCTCACTTTCAGTTGGCTCTATCATCATAGTACCTGCAACAGGAAATGAAACAGTCGGCGCATGAAATCCATAGTCCATTAATCGCTTGGCCATATCAGCCACTTCTATGTTTGCTTTTTTATAATCACGACAATCGATGATCATCTCATGAGCACATCTTCCCTTGTCATTTGTATAGAGTACCTGGTAGTGTTTTTCTAATCTTGACTTTATATAGTTGGCATTGAGGATAGCCGTCTGAGTCGCTTTCTTTAATCCATCTGCTCCCATCATCGCGATATAGGCATATGATATAGCAAGTATGCTGGCACTACCGTACGGAGCTGAAGATATGGCAGTTATGGCCTTATCTCCACCACATGCTATGTGCGGATTGCCTGGAAGATATGGGCTCAAGTGATCTGCTACTCCGATGGGCCCAACACCTGGGCCTCCGCCGCCATGTGGTATGCAGAAGGTCTTGTGCAGATTAAGATGACATACATCAGCACCGATCATTGCTGGACTGGTCAGTCCAACTTGTGCATTCATATTGGCACCATCCATATATACTTGTCCACCATATTGATGTATAGTATCACATATCTCTTTGATCTCTTCTTCGTATACACCATGTGTAGAAGGATAAGTGACCATAAGTGCTGAAAGATTATCCTTATGCTGAGCAGCTTTTTCTTTTAGGTCATTGACATCTATATTCCCTTTATCATCACAGCTGACGATCACTACTTTCATGCCTGCCATGACAGCACTGGCTGGATTAGTACCATGCGCAGATGAAGGTATCAATGTGATGTTGCGATGATGATCTCCTCTATCTTCGTGGTATGCTTTGATTACCATTAGGCCTGCGTACTCACCTTGAGCACCGCTATTGGGCTGTAGTGACATACCTTCAAACCCCGTAATCTCACACAACCAGTCACTCAACTCCTCTATCATCTGTGTATATCCCGATGCCTGGGCGACGGGCACAAACGGATGCATCTGACCCATCTCAGGCCATGTAACTGGTATCATCTCAGTTGTGGCATTGAGTTTCATGGTACATGATCCAAGAGAGATCATAGAGTGAGCAAGAGATAGATCTTTATTTTCTAATCTCTTGATGTATCGTAACATCTCATGTTCTGAATGATGTTTGTTAAAGACATCATGTTGTAAGTAGGTCGATGTTCTGATTAATTCTTGTGGCCAGTTGAGTTCGATATTGATGTTAGACTCATGTAGCCAAGCCATATCAATCACGCCAGATCCTCCATGGATCGCAAATATCCGGATGATGTCTTCTATATCTTCTGTGGTCGCCGTCTCATCAAGAGAGATGCCTACATGACTATTATCTTCAAAATATCTAAAGTTGATATCCTTAGATTCGGCTATCATACGTAGTTTGTCTATATGATCTACCTTCACCTTAAGCGTATCAAAGAAGTAGGTGTTCACTTGATCAAACCCAAGTTTCTTCAATTGTCTCTCAAGGAGCGTTGTGTATCCTGTGACCCGTTGAGCTATCCTCTTCAATCCATCTGGGCCGTGATATACTGCGTACATACCAGCCATCACTGCAAGTAACACTTGAGCTGTACATATATTAGAAGTTGCTTTTTCCCTTCTGATATGCTGCTCTCTTGTTTGCAAAGCCATGCGATATGCTGGGTTGCCATGAGCATCTTTTGATCTTCCAATAATACGACCAGGTATCTGTCTTTTATATTTTTCCGTCGTTGCGAAATAAGCGGCATGTGGTCCACCATAACCCATCGGTATACCCAGTCTCTGAGTGGTACCGACTACCGCATCTGCACCCATCTCTCCTGGTGGCGTCAGTAATGCAAGACTCAGTAGATCTGCTCCTACGGCGACCATTACATCGTTATCCTTTGCCCGACTGATCACAGACCTGATATCGATGATAGCACCATCATTATTGGGATATTGGATGTACATGCCAAAGAGGGCTGCATCAGCAAAGTCTATATCTTCTAAAGATCCAATCTGTAGATCTATACCCACAGACTCTGCTCGAGTCTTTATCACGTCAAGCGTCTGAGGAAACACATTTTCATCTACAAAAAATCGTTCTGCCGTTTTTTTCGCTCGTGGTCTTTTACCATAGAACATCGATATTGCTTCAGCCGCCGCAGTCCCCTCATCCAGGAGTGATGCATTAGCGACTTCCATGCCAGTTAGCTCGATGACCATCGTCTGATAATTGATCAATGCCTCAAGTCTGCCTTGGGCGATCTCTGCTTGATATGGCGTATAGGCGGTATACCAGCCCGGATTTTCCAAGATATTTCTAAGTATCACAGTCGGTGTGAGCGTGCCGTAATACCCTGTGCCGATGAAATTCTTAGATATTTTGTTCTGAGATATCTGTTTTTTGAAGTTAGTCAGAAACTCATATTCACCTTGCGCCTTCGGAAGATCTAGATCCTTAGGTAGTCTTATCGACTTTGGTATTGTCTGATCTATGAGTTCTTCTATAGATGCAACGCCAATGGCATCCAACATGGCTTTTACGGATTGAGCATCAGGGCTAACATGTCTTTCGACAAATGGTCGCTCACGGAGCGGTATACTTAGGTTCATATCTTGCTAATCTGCCTACAAATATTACACTAATTTTAATATAACATATATCTATATGTTATATACTTTTCTGTCTCATAGCGACAGTTATCAACATTTGTTAATGAGGCAACTCTTGATGAAGCTAAGAGTTCATTAAAATCAGTGAATTACTTTGTGTATCCCAGATATAACATGACCGAAAATCGATTATCTACCCATTCGATATCTAAACCCTGCGATGAGCCATCTTCCAGGCATCGGTACCAGATTAGTCTCTCGATATTCAACATCTAACAAGTTGCTTGCTTTAATATAGATAGACCATTCATTGATCCTGTACTGAAGATTAACATCAAGCAAGGTATAATCATCCAGAGATGTCCGATCGTTGTATTTGAATAATAGATTGGCTGATAACTGATCGGATAATCTAAACTTAGGGTGAACAATCAATTGATGGTTCAGATTTTCAAGAGCATTTCTTGAAAGAGCCACATTATTATCACCCAGAGAAGCATTGAGATAAAGATAGTTGACCTTTAAAGTCTGCAAAAATGCGTTTCTGTTACCGTTTGACAGACTGATAGTTGTGCTGAGATCAAGACCGTTGTATATAGCTGTACCAAAGTTATCTGGTGTCCACTTGTCTTCTGGATCTATCTTGAACCAATCGATAAGATCACTTGCATCTCTTCGGAAGTAACTAAACTGAT
>CAZRXJ010000226.1:0-4719 GCA_964604025.1 uncultured Saprospiraceae bacterium
CAGATAAACTTAAAATATTAGAAGTTAGCCTTAAGACCAAGGTTGAAAGTTCTGGGAAGATTAGGTCTTACTCCCGCAGGTCTTCTGGATACGATATATATGTTATCGAAGGCATTGTTGACATTAACGAAGGCAGATAGCTCTTTGCTCAACTTGTAGTTAAGTGCTATATCTACTGTAAATGCTTCATCAGTACGGGCTATACTTAGATCGTCATGCTGACCCGCTTGGGTCAACATCTCAGTACTGTATCTTGCACTTATGTCAAATAGGTACTGCTTATGCTCGACTGATGTTGAGATAGCCAATTGGTGTGCGGGAACATAAGGTAACCTATCACCGCTTTCCACTGTCTGCCATGCATCAAACTCACTTTCAAAACTATTAGTGAAGAACGCCTTGCTGTAAGTGTATGTCAAGGATACGGGTAACTTAAACTTTGCAGAAGTACGAGATACCAAGTCATAAGATACCTCTGCCTCTATGCCTTGGGCGATGGCACTTCCTCCGTTGAATAAATCTTGAGTCCCACCTCCACCTGAAGATGCTAAGTCGGCTCCTAGGAGGTTACTATAATCATTGTGATATGCTGTCACTTGAGCACTCAATCCTGAAGTGTTGATTCTGTATCCCAATTCATAATTCCAACTTTTCTCAGGTAATGTTCCTTCTTTCGATCCTGGAGGTGCAAAACCTCTATGTAGTCCTCCATATAATCTGGAAGCCTCACTCAATTGATATGAGGCAGCCACACCTGGGATCCATACATCCACAACATTACTTCTCGACGACAAGCTAGATCCAGTTCGACTTGGGTCTTCAGTTCCAAAATTATCACGAGAGATTGATATATGTTCATGTCTCAGCCCACTTGTAAGAGTCAACTTATCAATATCTACTTTGTATTGTAGATAAGAGGATACGGCATTAGCAACTGTTATTCTATTACTTTCAGTTCCTGGCTGACCTGAAGTATTAAGCTGGGTGATACCAGCCGATATATTGTATGTATCTATCCATTGGAATCGGTCGATTTCATCTTGATGGATTCTAAGACCTAGATCTATCTTATGTTTTGTTCTTCCCTTACTCAGATGTAATATAGCATTGGTCTGTATGCCTTGTGCAAAGTAAGTTCTATTGTTGGCTTTAACCGCCAGTGCATTAGTTGCATCTAAAGTGCCACGGGTGATCTCTAATTCTTGTGGATGATCTGACGGGTTATTAAGAATGCGATTGATATTTATACCATTGACTTTATCCAGTTTATACCAGTTGCGAGCAAAATCCGTGCGATAAAGACTAGTATGTATATCAAGAAATGAAGTCAACTGAGCAAAGTGTGTCAGACTGTATTGAGATTGGCTGGTTGTTATCACGTCTTCTTGTGATCCAGCATATCTTCTTGTCGGTGTCAACTCAAAATCTTCATCCGTTAATCCTAGATAAGTCTCATGAGAAGTTTCTTTGGCTTGTCCGATCTTAAAGGTTAGAGATTGATAAATATTTGCGTCAGCGTTAGTGTGTATGCGAACCTTAGCAAGGTAGTCTTCTTTATTAAACCCTGTAGGACCTCCATTGTCTAATTGCTTAAAGCCATCAGCACTATATTGAAGGGTTTCAACAAGATAGGAGACATTCTTATGAGCATTACCGAGATTGGCATGTAGCATCTTGTAGTTGTCACTACCTAAGATAAAGTCAGCATGACCACCAAACTTAATGGGTAATGGTGAAGAGATCAGATTGATCGCTCCTCCAGTTGTATAAGGTCCATATTTGATCTGACTACTACCTTTCAATATCTCGATAGCTTCCATTCTACCAACACTTGGGAAGTAGTACGCAGCTGGAGCTGCATAAGGCGCTGGAGCTGCAAGTATACCATCTTCCATAACAGTTATCTTAGAACTGCGTTCTGATCCAGTCGCCCGCAGTCCTATATTAGGACGTAATCCATACCCATCCTCTTCTTGTATGTTGGCTCCAGGTATATTACGCAGTGTTCGATTGATATCTGTATATGAGAACTTCTGTATTTCTTTTTGGCCTATATAGTGAGCCGATCCAAGACTTTTTTTAACACCTGAGATGCCGCCAGTCATAGTTATACTCTCTACCACTACACTCGGTAAGTCAAATATCTTTTCTTCAAGCGGAGCATCAATGACTACATCTCCTTTAATCTCTATGGAGGCAATATGAGTATCATATCCTACACTACTGATCTCAACAATATAGTTGCCTTCAGGTATCCCATCTATCACATATGTTCCTTCCTTATCTGATATAGCGACACCAGCATCTTCACTTAAAACAATAGTTGCACCAATGATCGGGGCATCATCTGCACGATCGTATATGACTCCAGTCAAGCTAAATTGCGCAGATAGCGTAACTACATTTATCAGAGTAATCCCAATCATCAACCACTTAATCATCTATCTACGATTTGATAGCTCGAAGGTAGAACTGTCACCCTTGTAGAGATGTCATGAAACTTGGGATATTAGTCTATGATAAGTAGTAGAAGTGACTACCTAATATTGTTAGATCGTACTTAATTAAGTCACAGATTACTTTTGCTAAAAGCAAATGGAAGAAGATCTTTAACGGTCTCAACGACACAGACGGAGCGGTTACCTCCGATGATATATAGCTTTATATCTCTATCATATCGCTGTTCCATCTCTAGTAATACCTGTCTACAACTTCCACATGGAAAAGGCGGCAACTCACCGGCGTCTAACTCCTTGGCAGTGGCTACAGCAAGATGAGATATCGATATATTAGGGTATTGGCTTGAAGCAGCATAAAGAACCACTCGCTCAGCGCATTGTCCAAGTGGATAGACAGCGTTTTCTTGGTTATTTCCTTTTATTAAGATTCCATCTTCTAATCTCAACGCAGCACCAACATTGTATCGGCTATACGGGGCATAGGCATCATCCATCGCTGCAACACTCTGATGGCAGAGCTCTATTACCATGTCGTTTCCAAGTTCTTTATAGTCCTTAAAGACACTGATCGATCCTTGATAAGAGATTTCTTTCATATTGTAGAGATATAGATAGCTAACGTATAGATCTTTAGATTATGCGGTATGTCCTTTTACCGATATATTCTTAGATGGTATCAACTTACTTAATCTGTAGAAGCGTCGAGTCAACAGAAGTGCAGAGATGGTCAAACCGATGACCAGTCCAAGCCAGACACCGACAGGTCCAAAATCGAAGTAGTGAGTAGCCATATAACTGATGGGTATCCCACATATCCAATACGCCAAAAAGGTAATAAGCATGGGTATCTTGACATCTTGCATCCCTCTTAAGACACCCAGGGCTACTACTTGTATACCATCTGATACCTGAAAGAATGCTGCCATAATAAGCAAAGTTGCTGCGATCTCGATAACGGCGAGATCATCTATATACATCAGTGGCAAGACATCACGCAGACCGACAAAGACCAGCGCCGCAACGATCATGAATATAATCACCTGTATGATCGCAGACATACCAGCTTTATACAAACCTACAGTGTTGTTTTGACCCAGTTGATTGCCTACTCTGATCGTAGCAGCCATACCAAGACCTGTACATGTCAAGAATGTCATCGCCGCTAAGTTGATGGCGATCTGATGCGCAGCTTGAGGCACTTTGCCTAAAGTACCCATAATTAATGCCGCTGCCGCAAATGCTGAAACTTCAAAGAACATCTGCATCGATGTTGGTATCCCTAGACTCAGTAGTTTTTTCACTACTTCCGATTTGTATCTTTTGTAATTGACGTTAGCTATATATGACCAAAGGTCTCGCCATCTATATAGGATGACTATCATCAATGCGATCATCATGATTCGTGCTAATAAAGTGCCGAGAGCAGCACCTGCTACACCCATGGCAGGTGCGCCAAGTTTGCCATATATAAGCATGTAGTTGAATAGTACATTGAATACATTTCCTGTAAGGGCAGCTATCATAGCAGGCTTGGTCTCACTTAGGCCATCAGAGTAACATCTCAATGACTGAAAGATCATCAAAGGAATCATCGTCCATGCTGATATCCGTAGATAAGGCTTTGCAAGTGCAACAACTTCTGGATCTTGGCCAAGGTGTTCCAATATAGGTAGACCGATCTCTATGATCAGCACACAGACTAAGGCATATATGACATTAATCATTAGACTATGCTTGAACAAAGTACTGATCCGATCATGACTATTCATGCCATGAGCTTGAGCAACAAGTGGTGGGAGCGCAAAAGATATACCCATACCAACAACCATAAAAGATATATAGATGGATATCGCCAAGGATACAGCAGCCAATGACGAAGCGCCAAGTTGACCGACCATTATGTTGTCTATAAAGTTAACCAAGACTTGTCCCACTTGACCTGCCATGATCGGTAATGCTAACTTAAGATTAAGCTTAAAGTCTTGTCTGTATGTAGATAATCGAAGCATAGATCACACAAGGATAATGTATACCGGTGGGAATAGACCTTTTTGATCGATTAGATGCTAATTCTATTTTCAAGGAGCCTCTTTTAACCTCATATGCTTTCCAAATATCTTGATGATGATTTCTATAGGGTTGAGTTTTAATTATTCTTGAAGATTAGGAAATTTTATTTTATAAAGTATATGATGTCATATTAATAAATATTTGTAATTATAATAATCTGATTGTAAGCAATTTGAATTGCAATTGATGC
>CAZRXJ010000227.1:0-4719 GCA_964604025.1 uncultured Saprospiraceae bacterium
TAGGATTTACACTTTTCCCAAGAACCAAAACTGTAATATGCGAATTTGGGAACATCGTATTTAGGTCATCTCTATATTTCTCTGCTTGTGCTTGTTCGTCTCTACCAATTACTTTATTAGGTTCTTTCAATTCTATCAGCAAAATATCGTCTTTATAGTCTTGGTTGGAGCGCCCAGTTTGTATAATGAGAATGCAAGTCCATTAACAACATTGACCTTTAAATAAGAGTTTTTATCATACTTGCGTGAAGATACTACGGCATCTTTAGTTATAATTTTATAATTAATATTTTTCGTTTTGATTCTATCAAAGAATTCAAAATCCTCCATGATAGCTACATTTTTATTAAACCCACCTAACTTATAAAATTGATTTGATTTTATAAAAAGAGACTGGTCTCCTCCGCCAGAAAATATGCCGTCCTTTCTTGTTTGAAGTTCATTAATCTTTAAAAAAGGACTGGATTTGTCAAAACGATAACTGAAGAATCCACATTGATATCCTTGTTCTATTGTGTTCTTGATGAGCTCATAGTTATCTTCAGGTAATCTAACATCAGCATGGACAAAGCACAACACCTCTCCAGTCGCAACTCTAGCTCCTTCATTCATTTGTTTAGCTCTTGAAGAAAAAGTTGACTGGATACAAATTGCACCGCTATTAATAGCAACTTGATGAGTTTGATCGGTAGTGGTAGATGAGACTACCACTATTATTTCGATATCAGTATAGTGCTTTGCGTTATGTATACTTTTAACACACTTCTCTATAAATGTAGATTCATTGTGAGCAGGAATAACAAAGGATATTTTCACTTTTCGAAAAAAAGTTTATGTCGATTTTGCAAATGCGTAAGTCAAGGACAAATTAATACTTTTGTCAAGTTCGATTCTATTTTTACGTAATCTTATGATACAAATAAACAATCCAGACTATTATAACGACATATCTGAGCAGTTCTTTAAGTACAGCCTGTCAAAACTCGATACACAATCAATTATGACAAAGCTTGAAGAAGTGTCGGCGGAAGAACTTAATATGTATCTCAATAATGACAGAAGAAAGATAGCTTTTTGGGTTAATGTGTACAATGCATACGTTCAAGTCTTACTTCAAGAAGATCCCTTAAGATTTGAGGATAAGCGCAGTTTCTTCAGAGGAAAAAACTTAAAGCTAGTAGAACGAGACTTGAGTTTGGAAAAAATCGAACATCATATCATCCGAAGATCTCAATGGAAGTATGGATTTGGCAACGTACGATTATGGTTTCGCCCCAATTATGAACGCATGCTAAGAGTTGAGAAAAGAGAAGCCAGGGTACACTTTGCTCTAAACTGTGGAGCCAAGAGTTGCCCTTCGACTGTCGTTTTAACTCCTTCCACTTTAGAGGAACAGTTAAAAGAGAATACAACAGAATATATAGCAAAAACGAGTAAGTATAACCCTGAAGATAACACTGTGAGTATAACTTCATTGTTCTCATGGTTCAGAGGAGACTTTGGTAATAAGAAAGGCATCAGAAGAATGTTGATGTCTGAAGGTATTATCCCTTATGGTAGTAGTCCTAAGTTAGTTATGCTAGAATATGACTGGACTTTAGATTTAAGCAACTGGAAACAATGGTAATGCCCCATAATTAAATTAGAATGCTTCGCCAATTGTAAAGTAGAAATTAAACTGACTTTCAGAAAAACCAAAATCCATTCTTAGTCTTACTCTTTGTTCTTTGGTTAGTTTGTACCTCATGCCGAGACCATAAGCATAGATATATCTGGCATCAGAAAATAGCATAGGCCAACGCTCCTCAACAGTACTTAACGAATGAAATACTACACCTCCAATACGCTTCCATAGCGGAAATCTATATTCATGTTGTAGGGCAAAAAAATTGCGATCCATATAGCGGCGATCAGGTGTGCCTCGAGATCGTTGCGTAGAACCAAAGTAAAATAACTCGTAAAATGGTATATCTCCGTATGAACTTGCCGTTCTGATATCGAAAGCCATGATTCGTTCTCGCCCTAAATTGAAATATCTGCTATAGCTAAATTCGATGATTGTATAGTCAAAACTACTGCCTAATATATTATTGGATACATTAATTGATGCTTGACTTATGCTCCCTTCATAAGGATAAAATATGTCGTCTCTATCATCATATTGCGCCACCGTTCCAATCATGGACAGCTTTCCTCCTTGAGCTCCTGATATTGTTCCTGCTGATAAGATACCTTCTGTCTCGATACTTTGGATTTTATAATCATCGAATCTATAAGAAATACCTACTGATACTGTTGGCTTTATTCGTCGCAAGACATTTATTTTGAATCTTGGATAGTCAACATCATATTGCTCTTTATCGGACAACTTTGTATCTGTACCTATGCCATAGAAGTTGTAGAAGTATTTGAAGTATCCTAATTCTCCACTTATCTTCCATCGATCTTTGTCAAAGTATAATTCATAAGGTAAGAACAGTAATAACTGTTTGTTAGATGTGAAAGCTGCACTGGGTTGTATCTGCGATACGCGCGAGAGTTGAGTGTCGCCGTTTTTATAATTGTCAAAAGCAAGTATACCCGTTACACCATATCCCAAGCGCGTCTCAGGCAAATAGAATAGAACTGGAAAAATTGATTTGGTAAGTCCATTTTTTACAATAGTGGTATCCTGGGCATATACTGTTAGGCAACAGAGGATAGAAAGAGTAGTAATCAATAATTTTATGTTCATCGATCGTTATCTAACTCTTGTGTAATCTATATAGTCTGTTGAGACAGAATTGAGTCCTTCTATCTGAAGTAGCTTGATGATCTGACCTCTGTGGTATGTGCTGTGATTAACGAGATGTGTAACAATGTCATACACTGAAGATTGATGACGTTCTTCTTCGAGGTTGATATAGGATATCATATCCATGATGTCATATTGGTTAAGTACATGGACGGTAGATAAGAATGTAGCCATAGAGATGTCTTTCCAATCTTTTTCATCATGTTCTTGCCAGATTGTATAGCCATAACTTTTGCTTTTCATTCTTGTATTCCATATGTCAAGAGCGTTGAAGACATGAGATAAGGTGATGATGACATCTTTACTAAATACCTGCCCTCGTAGTGCTTTGATGATCATATCATTAGCCCAAAGATTATAATCAAGTTTATCAAGGAGGATACCTAGTGATGAGGATTTAACATTGATCGGAGTCATTTCTACTACATGGTCAAGCCTTATGATACTGTAATCGATTAAAGTGGCGTATTCGCTTTTGTCTTTCGTATTGAGGGTCACAATTTTGGAATATTGAGTCTTTGTCTTGTCACCTTCTCGGATTAAGAGTTTTAACCAAGTCTTTCTCATAGCGTGAATCTCAAAGTGATCATAGAAATCACAATTGATAGGCTCGTATTTATATTTTATATTCATTAATGTTTAATTCTGTTTTAATTACTACTGTTAGGTCCACAGGGTGTCAAGAGTTAAGAGACATGACTATATCATAACGTTGTAAAGTTATCTTTGTAACTGTGAATGCTACGAGATTTGTCATAATTATATGTTGGACTATAGTTCTTTCTTCATGCCAGAAGAATGAACACGTCAAAGATCAACCCATAGTCTTTCACTACAATCAGCATAACAATATCACATCCTTAGATCCGGCCTACGCAAAAAGTCAAAACAATATCTGGGCTGTCAATCATATCTTTTCTACCTTATTAATACTTGATGAGACTTTAAATATTGTCCCAGGAATAGCAAAGTCTTGGGAAGTTTCAGATGATGCATTGGCCTATACCTTTAGCCTTCGGGATGATGTTATGTTTCATCCAGATGCCTGCTTTACGGATAAAGAGTCACGAAGAGTTAATGCACATGACGTAGTATACAGTTTTGAGCGTCTTATGGATACAACACTTAATGCTCCTGGTTCATGGATATTTGCAGGTAAGATCGCTAACGAGATGCCATTTGAGGCAATTGATGATTCTACTTTTGTGCTGCGATTAAAGAATTCATTTGCCCCATTACTGAGTTTATTGACTATGCAATATTGCTCTATAATACCTGAAGAAGCCATCTCGTATTATGGTGCTGACTTCTATAAGCATCCTGTTGGTTCTGGACCATTTCGCTTTAAGCGTTGGCTCAGCAATCAAGGCTTGTTCTTATTAAAATATGAAGATTACTATGATTGGGATAACAACCCACGTAACAATCTGCAAGGCATCCGGACAAGTTTTATAGGAGAACGTAGTATTGCATTTCTTGAACTGGTCAATGGACGGATTGATTTCTTTACAGGATTAGAGTCCTCATATATTAATACTGCTCTGACTCCAGAAGGAACCTTACGTGATCAATATAAAGATGAACTGAAATTCTTAAAGGCACCTTATCTGAACTTCGAGTACCTCGGTCTCAATCCTTATGCTCCTGATGCACATCCTTTGTTGAAAGAAAAGTCGTTCCGCCAAGCTCTTAATTTTGGTGTCGATAGAGGACTTATGCTATCCAGTCTTCGCAATAATATTGGGGTGCCTGCTGATGCAGGAGTCGTGACAAGAGGACTTCCATCTTATGACCCCGATGCGGTGAGGGGATATAAGTATGACAATGATATGGCACATAATATATTGTCGTCTTTTGATCAAGAATTACTCGATGTGCCTTTAACTATTCATACGAGCAAGGACTATCTGGATCTCACAACTTAT
>CAZRXJ010000228.1:0-4703 GCA_964604025.1 uncultured Saprospiraceae bacterium
TTTCTATTATCAAATTCCTCTATCAGTATTTCTAATAACTCAAGTTCATCCTTATACTTTTTTTCATCCTTTAACCCTAATTCTTCATGGGTGCGGCAGTACTGATCGTAAATTTCTTGAGATGCTATTTTTTTATACTTCATGATCATTTTACTTTTTAAACATATCTACTTGACAGACATCTACTTTGTCATATTCTTTATGAGTACCAACAAATTTGACATACAATACAACTTCACTTTCTCTGAACCAATATCCACAAATCATTCTGTACCTATTTCTTCCAATGTTGAAAACAATTCTACTTCTTTGCCCTTTTTCACAAGTTACTAAGTCAGCAGATTTAAATTGTCTTGTTATATCTTGAGGAATACGCCAATCAGAGTAGTTTATCTTATCAAAGAATTCTTCAATGTATTTCGACATCAGTAAATTATCATTGGCAATAATCCTCACATTGCTTTTTTTGACTATCCTAACGTCCATAAACAAATGTAAGCAATTTGTTTTTTGTAAGCAATTTGTTTGCTGAGCCTCGAATGTTTGTTCACTAGGATATGCCATAAGGAATATCAAAAGTTACCCAGTTGGTCAACTTGTCTTTGATCTAAACCTAGCACAGCGCTAAGTCTGATACTTCGATTAGGTTGACCGTCTAGTAATGAGTCGCGCTTCATACATTTACGGAAGTGATAATAAAGAGAAATACGTATCATCACAGCCGATGAGATTGAGATATGAAGCCTCCTAACCAGTCTTACCCTCTCTTGACCTTGATGGCCTTATCTATCAGTGCGATAGCATACATATTTGGTCCGATCTTTTGGTCGCCTAATCAGTATGCCATGATGATAGGAGGTGATGGTGGTATGCTCTACTTCAATATGCTCCATTATGTCTGGTATGGAGAAGGGTTGTCTTTGACCAACATGAATTATCTAGATCCGGAATGTGTCCTGATGACGGCGTCGCAAGCCTCTGTATCTATTCTTTTGAAGATGATGTCGTCTGTTGTTCCCGCTATAGACAATTATGTAGTTGGTATCGTACACGTCATCTTTATGCTGGCCATAGTGCTGCAGAATCTGTGTCTGTATTTGGTGTTAAGGAAGGTGAAGATCACACCTTGGATGGCTGCTCTCTTGACACTCTGTCTCGGACTACTTGCTCCACAACTCGTACGCATCTCTTATGGGCATTTTGGTCTTTCTTATCCATTCATACTTCCTCTTACTATATTATGGCTTCTCTTTGATCGTAAAGACAAGTGGTACAAGTGGCTTACGGCAGCATACCTATTTTCCATCTTGTTCTTTGGGTTTAATAATCCATATATACTGTTCATCTCTGTGACTCTAGCCTTGTCTTATTCTTTGATTGGGTGGCTACTTACAAGAAGACGCTCTCATTTAGAAAAAATAGGATGGAGTTTACTTATTGTGATGATCGTATACGGTACAATCTTCTTGAATGATCCATATGATGATCGTATAGGTCAGCAGTGGGGGCATTTCTATTTTGCAAGTACACTGAACGGGATCTTCTATGATCAGTACTCATTACTTTATAAAGGTCTTTCAATCATCAGTGAGATGGAACCAGGAAGGTCGGAGACATATGCTACTGTTTCTCTTGCGAGTTTATTGATAGTCGTTCTGTCTGTAGCTGTAGCGTTATCGAGAGGGAAGTTTATCAAGGCATGGCAGACCATACCTGATTACTTTAAACTTCTTGTTCTTAGTTCGATACTAGTGTTTGTATATGCTAGCGCATTTTTCAAATGGTCTTTGTGGTCATCATTAATCGGTGAATTCAAGCCTCTTACGATGATTAAGGCGTCGGGTCGCTTATCATGGATAGTGTACTATGCCTTCTCGATCACAGCAGCCTATCTTTTTTATCAACTATGGAGATATCGAGGATGGCAGAAGTGGAAGCCACTTTTACTGTTGTTCCCTCTTCTTTGGTTGTTCGAAGGGTTTACTTATGTGAAAAATCATGTGAAAGCCGCGCACTATGACGATCCCTTTAACAGACAGCACTTGATGTCTTATAGAGCTGACATGGCATCAGATGTTGACTTTGATGAGTATCAGGCCATACTAACGATCCCTGTTTTCCAATCTTGGAATGATAACCTCTTAGTAGAATCAGAATGGACTACTCAACTGCATGCGCAGTCGATCTCTTTAGCTTCCGACTTGCCGTGGATCAATAGTCGACTATCACGAGCACCCGTTGGGAGGTCTTTGCAGAATGTACAACTCACTTCTCACCCTTTGATTAAGAGAGATTTGGTCTCAGCTTTACCTCAAGATCTACCGGTCCTCCTAGTTAAAGGCAGTACACACGATGAACTGAGTGAAGGAGAGTCCATCCTGTTGTCCAAAGCAGAACATTTATATCACTCTGAAAATATCGATCTGTACAAGATCTATCCTCAACAGCTAGATCACCCTGAAGTAAGAAGGGCTTACTTGGATGACTGTGACTTGGAGAGTGAGTGGCATTATCGGCTATCATTCGATGACCTTGATAATCAGTGTGGATTTCAATCAGCTGCCGGTAGATTGCTTTCAACGGAATTCGAGAATATAACATCTTTAGAAATCCCAGTAGGTGCATCAGGCACGTACGAACTATCCTTTTGGAATCAAGTGAATATCGAGAAGTATGGCATGCCTAATTTCAATGTTCTCGTCAAGGACTCCTCAGAGAGAGAGGTATATCGTGAGTATATAGATTCTAGAAACTATACAGATAACCAATACGGCTGGCTGCGCACTTCTATTGAGTTAGAATTAAAAGAATTTCAAACTCTAGAACTGGAAGGAAGAGGGCGTTATGCCATGTGTATGGATGAGATATTATTGAAAAGAGTAGATGTAGGACCTGTATGTTATCCGATAGGCGAAGGAAAGATGTCTGTTGATAATTATATGATTGACCTTCAAGATGAGAGGGTAGAGTAGCAAGGAGTTCATGCTTATCAAGATGAAAGCGCGCAGCACTTTTGTAAATGCAGCGAAATCACAATCACTACAATGCCTAATCAAGTCGCTCCAAAACCAGCAATCGAAAATCTATGAACTCCGCATCGTTTTGAGCAGATACGCAGAGTTCCTTCCAGTCTCCTGCCGCCATAAGCACTAATTTTAAAGCTTAATTTTTGTGTTTTCAACTAAATCTGTAAGAATGTCTTCCTGTCGTTTTAGAATCAATCACGACTTATATTAGCCTCTTCAGCTAATTCTTTCAACTTTTTATTCATTTCTTCAAAGCCATTTTTAGTATCTGAATCTAGTTTCTTCTTGAACATGCCAACTAGTATTCCTGTAAAAATTTCCTCTTGCTTAAAAGTTGAAGTACCGTCGCCGTTATCTATGATGACAAAGCTATGTTCTCCATCAAACAATCCTTTGACCAGAAACTTTCCTTTCCATCGGATCTCTTGGTTTTCTTTATAAGCTAACACTTTAGGCTTGAATTTCATGCCTCCTGCATTGATTTTCACTTTTTCGCCCACTATGAATTCTCCTTCAACAGATGTTATGAATGGATTCCAGCTTTCATATGCTGGAAAATCAGTGAGAATCTTCCAGATGGTTGCTGGGGGAGAAGAGATGTCTATCGATGTCTTGATTTCTTTTTGTGCCATAATATGTAGAGTCAGTAATGTTAAAGGAATGATTGCGACTAATTTCTGCATTGTGGTTAGGTATACTTTCAATGCGAAGTAAAGCCTTGTTACAATCACTTCTCTTGACCTATATCAAGAAATCATCTTTCTTCTGACTCGACTTAAGGTTTCTGGCGTCATGCCTAGCATAGACGCGATGTATTGTAAGGGAACTTGTAAGAATATATCAGGGTTCAGCTCAAGTAAGTTCCTTACCTTTTCTTCTGCAGTCATGGAAAGCTGACTGAATACTCTGTTTTCTAGTGTGATGAAACATTTGGCTATAAACAGTTTTTCGAGTTCTGGCCAGTTTTTGACGTAGGCCCCAATTGACTGATAGTTTTCTTTTGATACTGTGTACAGTTCACAATTTGATAGTGCCTGAATATTCCATCTTGATGGTGTGTCAAATATAAAGCTGGATAAGTCGGTTAAGAACATCCCTTGGTTTGAGATCCATTGAGTAATCTCTTTCTCTCCACTTTCATTATATGCAAATACTCGTAAGTAGCCACTTTTAACGAAGTGTATACTTTGGGCATACTGATCCATCTGTAACAGATAATCGTTCTTTTTTAATGCTGTATTAGAAAAGAGCTCGCCAATCGAAGCTAAGTTCTCATCTCTAATGCCGAAGTATTCTTTAATATATAACTCTATCTCTTTCATTTATATGGTCGTCTTGAATTCTTCTAGGAGCTTAACGAAAGTAGTCGTTATTAAATTTAAGTAGTCCTTTTTTTATGGCTGTTCTCAATTAATTCTCTTCTGATGGAATACCTACTGTTGTATGACTAATCGTTTTGGATTCATATAGAAATTCTCTTGTTTCGGATCCTTGCCCTTGTTGTAGATTGAAGACTTTCCCATAGCGCTCCAGTTATAGAATTAAATTCTATTGATGTCATTCCTTTTAGTGATTGATGTGGGTGTCCATGATTGTAGTCTTCTTGCCATATATTGCTCATCACCTGTAGTTGAGAGATGCTCTCGAACAGATAGGCGTTAAGAACGTCTTCTCTAT
>CAZRXJ010000229.1:0-4696 GCA_964604025.1 uncultured Saprospiraceae bacterium
GCTGTCGTAGCGGGGTCTATATTACCAACAGCTTCTATTTCTTTATTGGCCGAGTTGACGTACTGGACATTGGTCACTGCCCAAGCATTGCCTAATGCTTGAGGGTTTACTTCTAGTTGATTTTGAGTTGTTATGGTATATTTGGCATTGAGCATATTGAGTACACTTTTCGACCCTCTATTAATATAAGTATTTAATATATCTTCATATCGCTGAAGCTTAGCAGCGTGATAGCCACCGATGGTATTGTGGTTATATGAGGTAACCGATGTTTTCATATTAGGTATGTCAAAAACCCTATAATAGCCCCGTCCATTTGGCTCTAATTGTAAAATCTGTTGGTCTGCAGGTCGCATTGCAAAATTCTCGTCATACTCTTTTCGCGATTCCCAATTGTCCTGATCCAAATGACGACGATCAATTGTATATAAATCAATAAATACAATTGGTATCAAAATTCCAATAGCTATTGCACTATTCTTGATATAACCTTTCAAATAAGCGAATAATATGCCTAATGAAGCTGTAATATAACCAACATTGCGCCATGCATCAGCACTAAAAAGAGCTTGGCGTGTTTCTTTGAATATGTCTTTTATTTGTTCTGGATATCGCGCATCTCCAGGACCTTCAAATTCTAAAAATGACGATCCTAAAAGGGCAGCGAACAATGACACACCCAATACCCCTCCTACTGAATAAAGAAGCGGTTTTATTAGTGTTTCTTTTTTCTTCTTTTTAGTTAAGGCATCCAATGATAATGCGGCTCCAAATATCAGAAATACTGGTAGTATGGTAATGGCACTACTGGGAGCTCTAAATTTATTCAATAAAGGCAAAAGGTCAAACATCGGTTGATTCAGCCAGCTGGCGTATTTTCCCATGGATAACACAATAATGAAAAGCGACATCATCCCAAAGGACCAATTCAACTTCGCGGGTAATAAGAAAAATCCCAAAAAGAACAATGATAAAATTATAATACTAGAATAATACGGCCCACTTGTAATCGGTAATTGCCCCCAATATAAAGTCGCTTGATATGTTTTGTCATATCCTTTCTGAGCATTATTTTGTTTCAAAAGCTTTCCAAGAGCCGTCTTTTCTCCTACTTCCTCATAATGAGAACCACCGACGATTCGAGGAATAAATATAGATGCTAAATCCAACTTGTCATTGGACCATTGCATCGCATAATTCCATTCTAACCCATTTTCTGTACTACTGGATTGAGCAGTTTGACCAGTCGCACTCGATTCTAAGATTGGTTTTCCCCTCATCGTATCATCGGCAAAGGCACTCGCCGAGTTAAGCATTGCAAAGTTAGAACCTCCTCCTATGACAGCTGCCAATAGTGCCAAAGTAGCCATTTTAACAAACGTTACTACCTGCTTTTCTTTGATTGCGTATACTAGGTATACAAGCCCAAAGATTACGAAACACATCATCAGATAGTAGACCATCTGAATGTGATTATTAAATATGGCAAGAGAGGTAGTCAAGGCTATAATAGGCATTCCAATTTTCCAATTGTTTCTAAAGCAAAGCAAAAGACCAGTCACTAAAAGTGGAAAAAGAGCTATTACTGCCAGCTTTGATTCGTGACCTGCTTCTAGTAATATGACATAGTTGACGTTAAACCCAAAAGCGAGCGCACAAAGTAGGGCAATAGGTGCGCTTATTCCCAATAGAACAATCGCCAAATACGCGGCTAATCCTGCTTTAAAAACTAACCCAATTGGCGGCATAGACCATATCCTGAAAATCCGTTCAACATGACGGACCAAGTTGTATTCTACTCCAGCTTTTAGTAACCGCCAAGGCATTCCTGAGAACATGGCTGTATTCCAGTATATGGTCTCTCCAGTTCTTTCTTGATAATCATTAACATGCTTACTCCAAGCTGAGGCAGATACAACATCTCCCCCTGCGATAATCTTATTTTCTAATTGAGGCTTATAAAATAACGTTACTGCTATGAGAATTATCATTATACATATAAAATGTGGCACCCCCTTTTTTAATAATGATTGAACATTCATAGATTATGAAAATTTATATATGAACAAATATATCTATTATTGCTGATGTGAATCCAACATTACACACTTTCATTATCCCAGTCTTCAATAGACCAGATGAACTCAAAGAGAATCTCGAGAGTTTATCCAAGCTTGAAACACAGGATTTCGAAGTAGTGATCATCGAAGATGGATCTAAAATATCATCGAAAGAAGTAGTAAATAGTTATCGGAGCAAGCTGGATATCCATTATCACTTCAAACAAAATGAAGGCCCAAGCATAGGAAGAAACGTAGGCGCCCAACTGGCCAATGGAAAGTACCTTTTATTCGTAGATTCCGACTGCATCATGCCGCCTCAATACTTGGACGTGATCAATAAGCAACTCCTCCCAGAAACGGACGTATTTGGAGGTCCAGACAGAGCACATGAGTCCTTCAATACCTTACAAAAGGCTATAAACTTTTCAATGACCAGCCTTATAACAACAGGTGGAATAAGGGGTCAAAAAAAGAGTGTAGATCGGTATTATCCAAGAAGCTTTAACCTAGGTATCAAAAGAGAAGTATTTATAGAAATGGGGGGCTTCCCTAAAACAAAAATGCACCCAGGTGAGGACATGGTTTTCGGCATTGAATTGATAAGACGTGGCTATAAAACCCAATACATCCATGATGCACATGTATTTCATAAGAGACGTACAAGCCTAAAACAATTCTTTAATCAAGTTAGAAAGTTTGGGAAAGTGAGATACTACATCACCCGTATGTATCCCCATACATTTAAGATTACATACCTGTTGCCGTTGGGCTTTACCATCTTTACAATTCTGTCGGTTTTCCTTTTTTTTATCGGGATAAAACTTCCTTTGTTTCTTGTCTTGTCGTATATCATACTTCTGATTATATGGTCTTCAATAGAGAATAAATCACTCAAAGTGGGAGCTATGTCAGTAGTTACGACCTTTGTACAGTTCTTTGGTTACGCTCGTGGCATCTCAATGTCTACCTTGACTCATCTTATAACTGGACATGATGAATATGACGTGATCGGTAAAGATTTGTTTGAAACCTAATTTAAGAATTTGGAAGGATTTAAATCATATTAGTGGAAACACAACTTACCATTCTACTGTTACATACCTTTACGCTCTAACAACTCTCTTTGAAGCACCTAAGATACCTCAACTCTTTCCTCTACAACTACAAGTGGCGCTTGTCCATTGGTGTTATCTTCGTTGTTGCTCAGAATTATTTTAGGGTACTAGTTCCACCTCAATTTCGTAAAGCGCTGGATCTGGCGTCTGTCTGCTTGCTAGAGTATCGAACTTCTGATGATGCTGAAGAGAAGGCTTTTATGTTGAAGTATATCGGCCTTACGCTATGGGAATATGCTTGGTTAGTTTTGTTTTTTGCCGCTATTATGGGATTGTTCATGTATTTGATGCGTAAGACAATTATAGTGGTGTCTAGGTTGATTGAGTATGATTTGCGTAAACAGGTTTTTGCTCATTATGAGGAGTTGGATAATGCGTTTTATAATCGTACATCTACAGGAGACCTTATGTCACGTATCACCGAAGATGTGTCCAAAGTAAGGATGTATCTCGGACCTGGATTGTTGTATTGTATCAATCTCGTTACCCTCTTTATATTGGCGATAAGCAGTATGTATCGCGTTAATCCAACTTTGACGTTGTATGCTTTGATACCACTACCGATATTGTCTATATCTATATACTATGTCAGCAGTGTAATCAATAAGAGAAGTACGGTTATACAGACTCAATTGGCCAAACTTAATACGGTTGCACAAGAAGTATATTCTGGTATACGTGTGATTAAGTCCTATACCAAAGAGGACAATTTTAGAAAGTCGTTTTCAGACGAAACTGAATTATATCTTTCTAATTCTATGTCACTTGCGAGGGTCAATGCATTTTTTCGACCACTCATGTTATTGCTGGTGTCATTGAGCGTGTTGTTGGTAGTGATCGTGGGCGGTCACGAAGTAGCAAAAGGTAACATCACCCATGGCAATATTGCGGAGTTTATCATCTATGTCAATATGCTCACATGGCCATTTACAGCTATCGGGTGGATTGTTTCTATTGTACAGCAAGCAGAGGCTTCACAAGCGAGAATTATGCAATTCATGGAGACTCAACCTACGATCGTTTCTGAGGACAAAAGTGATTTGTCGGTTGAAGGTCATGTGAAATTTAAAGGTGTTCACTTGACTTATGAAGATAGTGGGACCAAGGCTTTAGATGACGTGACATTTGAGCTCAAGAAAGGTGAGATATTGGGTATTATAGGCCGAACTGCATCTGGTAAGTCAACTATAGCCTCTCTATTATTGAGGATGTTGGACCCACAAGAAGGGACTATATATATTGATGATAAAGACATCAAAACGCTTAATCTTTCACAATTAAGACAGCGCATAGGATATGTCCCTCAAGATGCCTTTTTGTTCTCGGATACGATCGGAAACAATGTATCTTTTGGCGAAGAGAACTTGGACATTGATAGAGTCAAGTTTATCGCTGCTAAGGCGGCTGTGCATGATGATATTATGGCACTTCCCGATCAGTATGATACAGTAGTAGGAGAGCGTGGTGTGACTTTGTCAGGGGGACAAAAGCAAAGGGTAGCACTTGCACGGGCACTAA
>CAZRXJ010000230.1:0-4696 GCA_964604025.1 uncultured Saprospiraceae bacterium
ACACCATTGATCATGACAACTTTCTTTTTCCAATTGCCATGTTCATCATAATCCGAATATTCTATCTGATCTTGTGATGTGGGCCCTTTGGCTAATGGCACTCGATCTCCTTGTTGATTATAACTATAATAGTTCGTCCGAACAGTATCTTCACCTCTTATCGCCGACCGCTTCGCCAATCTCTTTTCGGCATCATATGCATACTCTATTCGATAGGGAGCAAGAATCGTGTCTATATATCTGTGTCGTTCTGATTGAAGCAAATCATCTTCATTGTAACTATAGAGCACAAGTTTTCCAAAACCTAAGGGACTGTTAGATTGTGTTTTTTTATTGTAAACTGGCTTAGATTTATATATCTGATGTTCTAATATTCTACCCAATGTGTCATATTCAAAAGCTTCAGATAATACATCTTTGTGATAAATCAAACATTCATGAATTAACCCATTTTTATGGTAAGTCAATGATTCGAAAGTCTGATCAGACTTTCGATATGTACCACTTAATCTATTAGCTATATACTCTTTGTTAAAGTCGTTGGCATATACTGTCGTAGTATCCTTAAGAAGATCAAACTGATATCGCTCTGTTGTTAGGTCTGGTCCAGCAGTGGTCTTCCTTCCTGTAGGGATATGCTGATTGTTATATTGATATGTGATCGAGTATTCCATTTTTAGACGTGCATAAAACTTTATGTGATACTGTGGGCGACTTTCTTTGAAATTATAATAGATCTCTTTAAATGCTGGAACGTTATTGTCTAAAAACATCCATGCCTGAGAGATTGATTTGTCCTCATTAAAGAGATATGCATAACTCTCTGTTCGATTCTTACCATCAAAAGGAATCCAGATGTCTCGATGATCATACGCATCTTGGATTAATCTTTTAACTGGCCCCTTCAAGTTGCGTAATTCTTGAGCCACTGACCAATGTATCGTTGATCTATGCCCCATCTGTGGGTAGTTGAGTGCGACATAAGGAGCAAAGTGTTCAGTATGCTGAGCAGATAATAAAGCTGGATTAATACTGTTGATCAACATCAAACTCACAGCTAACATCGCATATCGTAATACCTCACTCATCATCCGCTAATCTAATGAATAGAGAGATATGACGTTGATGAACAATACCTATCTGTCTTGTTTTGACTAACTATCTTGTTTTTCAATAACATATCTCACATTGAAAAAGTGCGTTACTTGTGTTCGTTTTTCTTTATAAGAAACTGATAATCAGTATCTTATATTTCATATGTGATTTATATGAATATATTTTGGCTATAGGTTCAATAAAATCCATCAGCATCTTGCCCACTACCTCATTAAATGATACCTTTGCGCACGATTTTGAATAAGCAATATTATGCCTAAAGTAAAAACACACTCCAGTGCCAAGAAGAGATTCAAGCTCACGGGTTCTGGAAAGATCAAGAGATTTCAAGCAAAGACATCTCATATGATGCGTAACAAGACAAAAAAAGCGAAGTTGAATCTAAGAGATTCTACTTTAGTTTCTAAAGCAGACTCTAAGAGAATCAAGGCTCTATTAGGTATAAATTAAAAGATAAAAAATGCCACGTTCAGTTAATTCCGTTGCGTCACGGAGAAGAAGAAAGAAGATATTGAAAGCTGCCAAAGGATACTTTGGAGCGAGAAGTAATGTGTATACAGTTGCTAAGAATGCAGTTGAAAAAGGTCTTACATACGCCTACAGAGATCGTAAGAGAAAGAAGACTGAGTTTCGCAAACTGTGGATCACACGCATCAATGCAGGAGCAAGAGCCAATGGTACAACTTATGGCCAATTGATTAATGGACTGTCTAACAAAGAAATCAGGTTGAACAGAAAAGTATTAGCAGATCTTGCTATGAATCACCCGGGCAACTTCAGCGAGGTTGTGAAGGCGGCTGAATAGCAATATCGATAAAAAGTAAAAAAAGCGATTGGCATTTGTCAATCGCTTTTTTTTGTAATAGTTTTTAAGAAGAAAAGTAACCAGTTCTTCCAGCTGCTTGGTCTTTTTCCAAGATCTCTATATTTTATATTAAGATGAATATACCTTAAGCATAAAAGCACATGAAAAGAAGTTATCCCCTCATCGCCACAACAGGATCCAACCTACTCGCATTATAAGCTGGTATCATACCTGACAAGACGCCTACTGTGATAGAGACGGTAGCTCCTATGATTATATTGAGTGGAGATAAGTACATCTGAAAAGGGAAAGCTGCTGATATACCTGCTACAATCAGATAGACTAGAAAGATGCCTATCGCGCCGCCGATCAGGCATAGAAATATAGACTCTAAAAGAAACTCCATCATTATAAAAAACTTACGAGCACCGAGTGCTTTTTTCACTCCGATCAATCCAGTTCTTTCTTTAACTGATACGAACATGATATTGGCAACGCTGATCATCCCAACAATCAAAGAAAAGATGCCAATGACGATACCTGCGATATTAAGAACACTTATCACAGGAGCGATGGCATCTCCGAGCATAGTGATCTCATTGAGATCAAAGTTCTTCTCTTCAAATGGTCTAATCCTTCGTGCACTTCTTATGATACCTGTTAATTCGTCCTTGAGTTCATCCAAAGTATGACCATCCTCTACTTGTGCCATCAGGAGTTGTCCGCCATTCTGATTACCATATGGTCGGCCCACTTGATAAAACTTACTCATTGTCTTGAGACCAACCCATGAGACTTCATCAAATTGGATGAAGTTAAAGAAGTTCTCTCCTTCTTCTTTGATCACGCCGATCACCTTAAATTTTCGACCCAGCATCTTAACCTCTTTACCAGTTGCTTCTAACTCTCCAAATAACTCGGTCTTAAGGGTATGTCCTATAACAACAAGGTCTGAAGCATTCTGATATTCATATTGCGTAAGGAAGCGACCTTCTGATAATTCTATCTCTTGAATATCAGCATAGTCTGGTGTGGTACCCATCATAAACCCACCTTGGACACTGTTGTTCTTGTACTTTAGTGTAGAGCCTCCCGCAAAGTAGCAGTAAGCCGCTCTCTTTGTAAGCTTAGATTTTTTCTTTATCGCCTCATAATCATGAAGATCCGGATCGGGTCTTTTAAGATACTTCCAAAAATTTTCTCCAGGATCTTCTGTCCACGGTTGTTTTTCGACATAGATGACATCAGAGCCTAATTCTGAAAATCCATTTAAGATGTTTTTCTCCAGTGAGTCCACGGCAGATAACACAGATATGATACAAAAGATACCTATCGAGATCCCTAACAAAGACAAAAAAGTACGAAGCTTATTACTCCATAGCTGGGAGACGGCCATACGAAGGCTCTCTCTGATAATCTTAAGTATGATCATACATGCAATATTACCTCACTAAGAACAGAATAATGTAACGAAATGAAAATCATATTAGATTAATGAAACCTTTCTATCCACAAATGCTTTAATTATCCGTCTGGACAGCCGTAATTAGGCTTCCTATGGACTCTATTATGATTAATACGTCTGTCTTACACGAATAAAAGTGTGATAAGCATGGCAGGACGATAATTATTATAAATTTGCGCAAATTTTCAAGACAGCACCTTAAATGAAAGCTAAGTTATCACAGTTCAATTACGATCTTCCAGAAGAGTTAATAGCCGAATATCCAACAGAACGTCGAGATGAATCTCGACTTATGGTTGTCCATAGAGACAGCGGTAAGATCGAGCACAGGATATTCAAAGATGTTATCGACTATTTTGATGATGGGGACACCTTTATCTTTAACAACACAAGGGTATTTCCCGCAAGGATGTTCGGTATCAAAGAAAAGACCGAAGCCAATATCGAAGTGTTCTTATTACGAGAACTCAACGCAGACAATTTCCTATGGGATGTTCTTGTTGATCCAGCTCGGAAGATACGCGTGGGCAATAAGTTGTTCTTCAAGAACAAAGATGGGGATGATCGATTAGTTGCAGAAGTTGTTGATAACACAACAAGCAGGGGGCGAACGATTAGGTTTTATTTTGATGGCACAAATGATGAGTTTAGAGCGATTCTTCAAGAATTAGGACATACGCCGTTACCGAAATACATCAAAAGAGAAGCCGAAGCATTAGATTTAGAGAGATTTCAGACGATATATGCTAAGGAAATAGGAGCAGTGGCAGCACCGACTGCAGGATTGCACTTTAGCAAAGAGCTGATGAAGCGATTAGAGATCAAGGGGATCAATTTTGCCGAACTCACGTTGCATGTTGGATTAGGTACATTTAGAAGTATCGATGTTGAAGATCTTTCCAAGCATAAGATGGATGCCGAATACTTCAAGGTTACTCAGAAAGCCGCGGACATCGTTAATAAGACAGATAAGAAAAATGGTCGTAAGATATGTGCGATAGGTACAACCAGTATGAGATCGATAGAGTCTGCTGTTAATGCTACTGGACATCTTAAGCCAGCTGAAGGATGGACAAACAAATTCATATTTCCCAAGTATGACTTTAACATTGCCAATTGCATGATTACTAATATGCACCTGCCTAAGTCAAGCTTATTGATTATGATAGCAGCTTTTGCAGGTACAGAATTGACAATCGATGCATATAATGAAGCTGTAAAAGAAAAGTATAGGTTCTTCAGCTATGGAGACGCCATGCTCATCCTTTAAGCGAACTTCATATCAAATATTTCGTAATATTTGGAAAGCT
>CAZRXJ010000231.1:0-4692 GCA_964604025.1 uncultured Saprospiraceae bacterium
AAGGGTTATGTTGTTTGATTTGTTAGAATACAAACTTAATTTTTACCTCCTTCTTGCTCTGATCAGTACATCAATCGCGTCAGGTCGATCATTGACAAAATACAAACGAGCTTGTCCTTTTTCAGTCTGATCTATCACCGCCGGTATTGAACTAGTTGTCAATATCCATCCTTCAGGAAGAACGACCATATTGCGATTACGCCCAAGGCTTCTATCCCAGACAAGTTCATCATTATACAGTAAGTATCGATTAGCATCTGTATATGTTTCTTCGATACGCAATCTGGTAGAATGACCCTTTTGAACAGGATCGAACCATATGACTATCACTTCTGTGGACGACGATATGTCTCCATTTAGACTTATACCCTTTTCGGTTATCGCATCACCTTTCAATGTTTCAACTTTCAATGTTTCCCCAGTATCGAGGTTCAAAGCAGATGGATTAGAAGCTTTACTACCAGTCCTTACAATATTCAAATATTTATCAATGCCAGGTCTTGTCTCAGTATAATCATGATACAATCGAAAAGAGTTAGTCTCAGGCTGTTGCAAAAAATATACAATATCTCTATTTTGAAAGGCACGTTCATTGAGATTATAATCTAGCCTTGCATGTGATTTATCTCTTCCTGATTGATAGGGCGGTGTTGCAGTCCAGGTTGATGGAGATTTGTCTTCTATTATAGTTATCTCCTTTTCTAATCTCTTAGCAGTAAGTTTATAAGGTACAGCCCCAACACCTCTGTTCATAAAACTAGCTTTAAGGTGTCCTGATGCTTCCAGCTCTAACTGTGAAGGATAATTGCATGATACGAGTTCATATCCTTTAGGCAGTACAACTGAGTTTCGCTTGATACCAAGAGACCTATCAAATATGATTAATCCATCCTCGTTATAATAACTGTTAGGGTCTATATAAGTCTTATCAATTCTAATTCTTGCAGCTCCCCCTTCTGGTACCGGTCGGGCCAAATAGACTTTCAAATATTCAAATTCATTAGACGCAGTAGGATGTCCGTTGGCCTGCGCATGTTTTCCATCAACTATCTCCCACTTTAATGTGGATCCAGTCATCCGATCATAGACAGCATCTATCAAGTGTTCACTGCCTATTCTAAGTGTGTTATAATAGTATTTCGCTCTAGCCGTAGTCGCACTCACATCATAGATAATCCTAAAACTATGTGTATCAGGAGACAACAACTCATATCGAGTATAGCTATCTCTTTGAGTTTGTACTTGTCCAACAAGTGGTTCTACTACCAGCAAAAAGAAAAAAGAGAATAGTAGATGATTGTACAACTTCATGAAATGGCTATTTATATTGTTTTAATTGCTGATGTCATTGATCATTACTGTTAATGACTATATTTTTCCAATCTTTTTCAACAGTATTTCTCTTTTGTCAGTTGGAAATGGCAAGGCTTTTCTATTGACTTTATCAAAGAGAACACCTACAATCTTCATGGTAGCCGACAGCTCTTTAGTCTTACCATTATACATCTCATGTAGGAGCGTAAATGCCTTATTTCCTATGTCCAGTAGAGTAGATTCAACATAAACCACATCGTCTTCGAACAACTCTCGGTGATAATTAATCACTTGCTCAAGTACGACCATGCCCAACTCGTCTGAATTATATTCAGCAAGATCTAATTCTAGATTGGTATTGTGTCCGGCATTTTCAAACTTGTTGATGTAGTACATAACATTCATATGGCGATTACTATCACACTCCCAAGTCATAACTGCTCCCTTATACGTCAACACTTTCTTCATACCCGCTAAACTATATAGTTTAGACTAATTGACATTATCATTGGACGAGTTTTGGTCTTCACTTGTACAATCGAGTTGAACTTCTATATGATACATTCGTATCTTGTACCTAAGACAATTAACATCAGAGAATAGTTAATATATGAGCCAGATCAAAATTATCTTCTTCAGCTATATAGTTTTTGCATTTTGCTTAAGCTGTACAAGTCCCAATGAACCATCAGTAGATACTCAGGGCATGTTTGAATTTCCTGACGATCTCATCACAAGCGAAGAGGAATTAATACCTGAATATCTCGATCCAGAGAAGATCCTCTGTAATGGCAAAGGTCTTAGAGTGGGTCGTTGCATCAGCAATCAATTAAAAAAGGGTATATGTCTTGGTATCATAAAGCATAAAAAACGCGTTTTTGCCATTGAGATCCCATGTAATGATCTTACAGAAACAGAAGAAGTAGACTCGACTTCTACAAATAAGACCATATTCGCCCGTTAGCTCGTAGCCATTGACTTTGCTAAAGCTTTCTCTATCATGCAATCTGTTACCTCATCTAAGGTCTTATATACTCGATAGAAATTAGCAACGCCATTGTGAAATGGATCAGGGACATCTTGATCTTGCCCCGGTGTCATCTCATTCATCATCAAATCCACCTTGTCCATATCTGATACTCTTGGTGCCATCTCCTTCAACTTTGCATAATTCTGCTTGTCCATGACGTAGATCAAGTCAAAAAGACCAAAATCCTCGGCGCTAAACTGTCGGGCACGTTGGTAGGTTATGTCCAAGTCATTTTCAGCTCCGACTTGGATCGAACGTTCATCGGGTAACTTCCCAATGTGCCAGTGCCCTGTACCAGCACTATCTATAGTCCATGGCAGATTATACTCTACTACCTTCTTATCAAGTAGTCCATGAGCGAGAGGTGAGCGACAGATGTTGCCTTTACAAACGATTAAAATTCTCTTGTTCATAATTATATTTTTATTCAAATGTATCGGCAGTTCGGTTGGAATACTTGAGTTATGCGGTACTATGCAATTTACTCACGACGAATGACCCCCTGAGCAAGTTCAAGTGAATTAGCGCTTCAGAATACAACCAATTACCATTCATCGCTTCAGGAGAACCTTCTAACGTTCATCCCTGTAGGTCAATCGCTTTATGACAAAATGTGAATATGGACCCTAACATATTTGCATCGTAAATACACATAAAGAATAATGAAAGTGTCTATAACAATTCTCTTGGTCATCTTTAACTACTTCTGCGCAGTGGCTCAGTGGATAGATAGTATCAACAATAAAGTTGCAGAAGACACCATGCTGATCGATACATTCGTATTAAATACAGATCTAACGAATAGTGTAGATCAAGAAGAATTAAAGAGAATTAACAAATTAGAAATTGGTTTTTCACATGCACAATTCAAACTCAATAACTCAAGACAGGCACAATACAATCTACAATATAGCACTCAGGTAAATAAAAAATGGAGTGCACAAGGATTAATAGCCTTATATCAAAGTAGAGAGAAAAATAGTAAGCAATATGGAGTAAGCATCCAGCACTCATTTGATAAAGGTGGAATAAGTCTACTCATACAGAAGTCGGACGATATCTTGGCGCCACTTTCCAATCAACGCCTAAGTTACTATAGACCGTTAAGAGAGGATCTCATTTTTAATATTTCAATATCTCGATTTACCTCTTCAACAAGAAGAGCTGTATGGCCAAGTTTTTTAAGTATGACAAAGGTTATCAATAGAGTTGGTTATTCTATTGAGTTATCTCATGATATAAGTCAGTTGGGATATATTAGTCCACTAGGAAAGATAAGCGCCACTTACGAATCTGAAAGAGGTAATATCCTTAATGCATACTTCGTGATCGGTACAACGCGGCAACCTAATTTTCTAATTACTAGTCTTGCCATAGAATCCCATCAAGTAGGTATCGGTGGATGGTTTAAAAAACATCTATCAAATCATATAGCATTAACAGGAGCACTGGGATTTACTAAGATAAGTAATAACAATGGAGACGCATTTCAAATTATAAATACGAATATTTCAATAACCACAAAAATATAACTAAGATGAAAAATAATATAATAGCTCTCATAGGATCACCAACAGAGACTGACAGAATCTCTCTACTCCTCAGACAACATTCTTCATCTGATATAGTCAAAATGAAGTTTAATCAAAAGCTGGATACTAAATTGTCAAAACTATCACCAGATGCAGTGATCATCCTTTCAGGGGCACGCAATACTGCTTATGCATGTTCTGCTCTAAGCTCAGTGGCTAAGGTGATGAGCCCTTCAAAGATAATTGTTCATTCGCAAGTAAAGGATGCCAATCTCATGTTTGCGGCATTTGAAGCAGGTGTTAACAAATTTACAATTGAACAAACTGACAACACATCAATCTGTAGATCGCTTATAAAAGAAATCAAAAATATAATAAAGTCTAATCAAGTCAAGAGAATTCTTGCAATAGGCGCCCATCCAGATGATGTTGAGATCGGATGTGGTGGTACAATTAAAAAACACAAAAAAGATGGCGACGAGGTCATGATACTTACCCTTACCAAAGGTGCTCAAGGTGGCGACAAAGAAGAACGGCAAAGAGAATCTATAAATGCAGCTAAATCTCTAAATGCACAATTGGTCATGTACGATTTAGAAGACACCAATCTTTCAACTGGTGCCGATACTATAAAGTCAATTGAAAAAACAATCAATGACTTTCAACCCAACATAATATACACACATAGCCTTAACGATACGCATCAAGATCATCGTGCAACACACTATGCAACACTCGTTGCAGCTAGAAAAATAAAACAGATATATGCATACCTAGCACCTTCTGGAACCATTGATTTTCACCCAAGGTACTTCG
>CAZRXJ010000232.1:0-4687 GCA_964604025.1 uncultured Saprospiraceae bacterium
GATACTAACTTCGTTGTACTCGGTAGGCAAGACATTCTTTGTATTATCAAAAGACAATGTGACCTTAGCGACCTTTCCTTCTTTGCGGGCTTTTGTACCATTGAACAGTACATCAGACATGCTTTCGAGTCTCAGTTCGCTTGTCTTTTGTTCACCTAAAACCCATCTGATAGCGTCTACAACATTGGACTTACCAGAACCATTAGGGCCTACTATCCCGATCAAGTTTTCGTTAAAATTGATGATCGTATCATCAGCAAAACTTTTAAATCCTTTTATGGCAAGGGACTTCAATCGCATGCGGCAAAGATAGATTTTATAGCATTTAGCAGGATGGAATCGTAGTTAATTTTTTTCAATACCCAATCATCTGACTATCAGAATATTACAGAACATATGAGAAGAAATTATCATCTCTTTTATATGCCTCTGAGGTTAGAATGTAGCACCTATATTCTCAGATATACTCAAGATCAGATCGCATGCTAATCTCGATATATTAACAGTGTATTTTATGATTATCAGAATCTTACAATTATCATTGTTACCTGCTTTTATCAATGATCAAACAAATGTAAAATGAACGAAGATGATGACGATGAGATGTTCTTTGAACTTTTTGGACTAAGATTTCCTGTTCATACTAAGTTGATCATCAGACTGGCTATAGCAGTATGGATATCCTTAGCAGTTATTCTTCTGATCGCCCAGACTTTCTTTCAATATGAGATGACCAATGCAGATATACCTGGCGGATTGATATCCGGATTTCTTCTGGCCTACTTGATCAGCATCTTGATCAAGTAGTCAGGACATAGTTGCTTGATTCTGTCACTCAGTTATCTGCTATTGACTATATCGATCTATATTAAAGTAGGCACTGTCCCTCCATCTACTCTAAGTGCAGCTCCATTGGTAGCACTGGACAATGAACTAGATAAGTAGACGACGAGATTGGCCACCTCTTCGGTCTTAGCGAATCTTTGTAACAGAGAACTTGGCCTTCCATTTTCAAAAAAAGCTTTCTCCATCTGATCCTTAGAGATCTTACGTTCTTTAGCCATAGAGCTTATAAAGCGATCAGCACCTTCTGACATAGTGGGACCAGGTAATACAGAATTAACAGTGACACCTGACCCTTTCGTTAACCGAGCCAATCCAGCTGAGACAGATAATTGTGCTGTTTTAGTCATCCCATAATGAATCATTTCTTCTGGTATCTGTATCGCTGATTCGCTAGAGATAAACACTATTCTACCCCAGTTCTCCTTAAGCATCAGAGGCATGTAGTGTCTTGACAACCGTATCCCACTCATTACATTGATCTCAAATAAATGATACCAATCTTCATCCGTTATATCAGCGAACTCTTTAGGTTCAAATATGCCAACATTGTTGATAAGAATATCAACTTGTGGAGCCTGTTCAATCACTTTCTTAATATCTTCCTTTTTAGAAAAGTCTGCAACCAATCCTTCAATTCTAGCATCAGGGTATCCTCTTCTGATCATGTTACATGCTTCTTCTACTCTACTGTTTGTTCTACCATTAACGATAACTGATGCCCCTTCTACTGCCAATCCATTAGCGATCGCTAGTCCAATACCAGCCGTAGAACCAGTGATCAGTGCTTTCTTATTCTGTAATCCGTAATTCATATTGTCATCTCTAATCCCATGGCTTACTACCGAGCAGTTTTTCTCCAAGTTCTGTCAATTCAGCAGTGCTGTATTTTGTTTGCTCCCAATTACGCGGGTCTCCAGGAAAAGCATAGCCTTCAGGCATGATGCGATCGCGCCAAGAAGAGATCCTCCATTGCTTGAGGGATTCGTTATCAGGTTGAGCGGGCGTCATAGATATGTATTGTGCGAGTCTAGCTTGATCTGATTTATTGACCCTTATCCCATGTGCTAACATGCTGTCCCAAATCAGTAAGTCTCCTTTTTTCATGGGTACCTTGACTATATCAAGTCCCGATGTGTCTGGCTTAAAAGGATTGCGATCTTTGGGTTGTGTCTCTACCCATTGATCAAAGTTCTGATACAATGATGGGATACATTGAAATCCGCCCATATCGAGATTGGTCTGATCATTAAGTGCTAACACACCTTGTACATTTACAGGAGTGGGATCTAAAGATGTATCAATATCCCAATGTATGAATGCTTCATAACGTTGATTAGGCCCAATAGGAAGATTAAGATTAGCGCGGTCGATAGTCACCCACAAATCTTCTCGACCCCATATATCAGAAAATGCTTTATGGACTTTGGGATACATGCGATTGTCCCATTGAGCTTGATTGTTATAGGCCTCTACCATGCCTGTGCCTTTCAACTCGGTCATCCTGATGTCACGTTTTGTCTTTTTGTCGATGTACCAAGTCTCTGAGTCTGAGGCATCCTTCTCTTCAAACTCCCATATGAATGAAGCCATCTTATCTATATGACTTTCAGGTACGGCATCAGGCACGATCACATATCCATAGGTCGTCCAATGACTCCATTGTTCTTCTGACAATACCTGAAGCGGATCATTATTAGCTCTTTGATTAAAAGTATATCGTGAGGTGTACGACACTGTAGCATTACCTGGTTGTTCTTTTGCATCTAATTTTGCTGAGTTCATAGAGCAGACTTTACAACAATATAATACTTCTCTTTCATAAGATATAAATCATATACTTCCTTTATCATATGTATTTGTTAAGTTAGTCATCAATGAGTAAAGCAAAGTTTACGAAGCATCTCAAAGAGCTCAATATCGAAGAGCTCAGACATGAGTTACTAGACTTATATGCTAAAGTACCTGGCGTAAAACAATACTATGCCATGGAATTGGGGAGCGACACAGATCGACAAAAGATATATGCCAAGGCCAAAAAAGAAATAGTTGCAAAGTATGCTACCAAATCGTACAGAAGACCAAGGAGACCGAGGATTCAGAAGATCAACGCCATACTAAAAGGCATACAGAAGGCATCCATCTTTGAGCATGAATTGGTAGACATATATTTATTTGATATCGAGACGGCTCTTGTATTTACAGCTAAGTATCACTTTTATTCTAAGGTATTAGCTAATCACATCATCGGTGTATTTGCGAAAGCAATAGACATCATATCCAATCAACAATTGCAATCGATGTTCAAAGATCGTGTGCAGTTGATCTTACAAAGATCAGAGTTGATACCAGACATACATTGGGAGATCCAAGCTAAGGTTAGAGCGTGCTTTAGTGATACCTGAATTATATCAGATAATTGCAACCTCGTAAGTCGCTTGCATCTAATCGACCTAAGATCTCCACTGCATCCTCAGCGTTGATTTTACCAAGATCGTCTGTCGCTATGAAAGACATCGTATCGAAGTTGGCAAGATCTATGATGTTCATCTTTCCTCTTGATCCGATGGGCATTATCAGCAATGGATCAGTAGGATCTGACACCAAGACACGCATGCGCTCATTCATAACAAAGTTACTGCCATCTTCACAATATAATTGAGATAAACACTCTGTCATCCCATATTCAGATATGATCCGCGCACCGACAAATCCTTTAGCCAACGCACTGTGTAGTTCAGATCGCGTGATCTCCCGACGGTTCTTCTTCATCCCGCCCGTCTCTACAACCATCAATCCATGGGCGTCAACATGTGTATGAGTCTCAACATATTCCAGCAAAGCGAAGCTTACACCAAATAAAACCACCTTCATGTCTTTCTTTAAAAGCTGCTCTATAGATTCATATAACCCCCGATGATCATCTACATAATATTGTTCTCTTTTCTCTAATCCATTAATCATAAAGTGACGCACCATGTACAGTAGTGATGACGAAGGATTGTCATGATAGCTAGGTAATAGCGATACATAAACATAGTCACCTATATCTCCAAAATGTTGCTGCCAGATGTATTCTGTATTGTTGAGGTACCAGTGAGGATCTCTTATATGATGTTGACTACGAGTCATTTGTGTAGTACCACTTGAGGTAAATATTAGTTTGTCTTCCCAAACTCCAGACTTAATATTAATGTCTTTAAAAAGAGATATTGGAAAAAACGGTATGTCATCAACATGCGCTGGTATAAAATCGTTATACTTTAGTCGATGTATGAATTGTCGATAATCAGCGTTATGTAGATATTGATACTTATATACGCTTAAAGCCTTATCTTCAAAAGACAAAGAGCTGTCCGTGATTATATTAATTAAAGAAAGACGCGTTAAGTGACTCAACAATTGATCTATAAATATGCTTTGGCAAATGTAGTTATCCTTCTGATGCTATTGATATTTTCTTGCTCTGGGGATACTGGAGATGGTAATAATGCGCCTACGCTGCAGTTAGTCGGGATTAATAAAGACACTATGGTACAAGGTATTGCATTTGAAGATAGCATCGTTGCTACTATCAATTTTGAGGATATAGATGGAGACATTGCAGGTATAGATGACGATGAGATACCTTTCAATATATTTATAGAGGATGTGCGTGATGGCGGTGGTATAGACAACGTTTCCTTTCCTTTGTTTCCCGATCTATCTAAAGGACAAAAAGGTACTATGGAGTTAATAATATTGACGACTTGTTGTATTAATGCCGATGGTGCCACATGTCTACCTGATACGATTACAAGCACTAACGTGTTTCCTTTTGATATCTATATCGTTGATGCGCAAG
>CAZRXJ010000233.1:0-4680 GCA_964604025.1 uncultured Saprospiraceae bacterium
GGATAGCTGCCTTTAGTCTTGAGTATGGTTGCCCACTTTATACTTTTGATAAACACTTTGAGTATATCCCTGGTCTGAGATTGTTAGGATAGAAGAGTTCAAGCATGGTTATCTTGTAACTCCTTGTATAGCTTCATGGCAGCCTAACTCATTTAATCGTTATTTCTTGCGATCTAATATCTTAAAGGTGAAGTCGTATTGATTGCGTTCATCTGACTTATGATGTTCTTCAAAAGATATGTCAAATAAATCAATATCAACTTCTGGAAAATATGTGTCGCCTTCTGGCGAAGCATGTACTTCTGTTAAGTATAGTCGATCCCATATATCCAAGGTTTGTTGATAGATATTGCCTCCACCCAAGATAAATGCTTCCTCCTCTCCTTCCTTATGGGCATAAGCAAGTGCTTCGTCTATTGAGTGTGTAATGATAGCGCCTGAGTGATAATATGTCTTATCTCTTGTTACAACTATATTCACTCTCTTTGGTAGAGGATTGGGTATGGACTCAAATGATTTTCTCCCCATGATAATATGACGATGTAGCGTCTTTTGTTTGAACCACTTTAGATCTCCAGGCAATCTCCAAGGCAAATCATTGTCTTTACCGATTATTCTATTTTCTGCACGGGCCACTATCGCTGAAACTATCATTATGATCTATGTTGTTTTCTAATAAAGGGTACAATTATCCTAGATGTTCTAAGGAAGATCTGTAAGATTAAGTTCCTTAACTCTAGCTTCTACATTTAGACGATTAGGAGCTATGCTGTCATTAAGGTACTTCTCAATAACAAGGCCAGCCATAGGGGCTGCAACAGCACTACCGCCTCCTGCATTTTCGACATAAACAGCTACTGCAATTTTCGGATCATCCTTGGGTGCAAATGCAAAAAAAACAGAGTGATCTTCGCCTGCATTCTGAGAAGTTCCTGTCTTACCACAGATGTCCAATCGCGGGACATAAGCTCTAACACCACTACCCGCTCTAACAACCAACTCCATGCCGTCTATCACTGTTTCAAAATGTTGACTGTCGATCGGTACCGTTTGTTTTTGTGTATAGTTTAGGCCAATTGGACTATCCGATGCAAATGACTTTAATATGTGGGGCGTATAATAATATCCTCGATTAGCCATGATGGCAGCAAGGTTAGCCATCTGCAATGTTGTTAATTGAAGTTCGCCTTGTCCGATACCTAATGACAATATATAAGTTGACTTCCATGAATATTCTCTTGTATTGATGCGCTTGTCATAATATGCAGCACTGGGTCTAAATCCTGCACGTTCATTGAGTAGATCTACACCCAACTTCTCACCTATTCCAAATTGCTTTAAGTAAGACATTAATTCATCAAGCCCTTTGCCTGGATTGTTATAGCCATAGCGATCTATATAATCTCGGACCATCTGGTAGTAATACGTGTTACAAGAATACTGAAGCGCAGTCTGAACATTGTAAGGAGTAGGATGGTCTCTACATTTTTGTACAAAACCTCTTCTTTTGTTGACATCGTATTCACCTGTACATACCATTGGTTTGCGCCCATACCAGACACCTTCTTGAAGTGCAATCAAAGAGAGTATAGGTTTAAATATAGAGCCAGGTGGATATGTCGCTTGTAAAGGTCGATCGAGTAAAGGTTCATTGATGGAGTCGGATAGCATTTCTAAAAAGGTATTACTCCTTGTTTTACCTAGTGACAATTTGTTAGGATCATAAGAAGGCGCACTAATGATGCTGAGTATCTCACCAGAACTTGGTTCTATGGCAACAATGCTACCTCTCTTATTAGCCATTAACGATTCTCCATATGCCTGAAGATCTATATCTATCGTAGTCAGTATATCCTCGCCCGATGTGGCAGCATTGTCGAGTAACCCATTATTATATTGTTCTACCTCTCTTCCTACATTATCTTTTAACATGTACTCTACACCTTTGCTACCACGTAGTTCATCTTCATATACACGTTCTATACCACTTGTTCCTTTGATGTCTCCTATTGTATATATATCTGGCTTAGATTCCAAGTCATCACTATTAACCTCACTTATATATCCAAGGACATGTGCTGCATGTGGGCTTGGGTAATTGCGTTTGTTCTTAAGCTTAGGGTAGAATCCAGAAAAGCGAAATAGGTGTTCTTGAAATCGAGCAAAATCAACAGGCTCAATATTGGATAAGAAAGTTATCGGTATGTACTTTTTATAATACCTTCTTGTTGTTGCAGATTCTAAAAGAGCCTCATAGTCTTCAATTGTGATGCCAAGTAAATCACAAAAGAGATCTATATCCATATCCTCTTTGACCTCTTGAAAGATCATCTCCAGTTCATAAGTAGGCTCGTTAACTACAAGTAATTCTTGATTTCTATCGTATATGATGCCCCTTGGAGCGGTGATACTTCTCTTGATAAGTGTTCTATTCTGTGCTTGATCACTGTACTTTTTATCTAAGATCTGATGATTGAATAGATGACCCATCAGTAAAAAACTACCGACACATATTAATAGGACAATAACACGATACCTCGACTCTTGATCCATATCTATGCAACCAATTTATAAAGAGTGATGACGATGTATGAAACGAAAAAGCTAAGCAAAGTATTGACCAGTATTTTTATTATAAATACAAATGTGAACGCATCAAGCGAGTAAAAAGTAAAAATATGAACGAACAGCAAGATACCTAAGTAGTACATAAACCAACTAAACCCATATGAGCTTGGGCTAATGCCAACATTGTTCCTATATCCTTGTCTAGGTTCTAATAACCTAAGTACAGTACCTCTTAAAAAACCAGTAAGTACCAATGCAGCAGTATGAACACCAGGAGAATCATAAAATGTATCAACAAATAATCCTAGAAAAAATGCAACCAGTACAACTGCAGATCTCCTCAACTCTACTGGCAAGAATATAACAATGATAGGATAGATTAATACTGAAATAGTAAACTGCTCAAATACTACGATCTGGATATTCTTGAGCAGCAATATCTGAACAAGTACTATGATGATAGATGTGACGATGTGGCTTATGTATAGCCTATTCATCTTCCATTAGCGAGATAAGTTCTTTGGCAAAGTTACCTTTTAATACATATACATATTCCAAACTTGAAAAATCAACAAGTGGTTTTATCGCCACATCATAGAATGCACCATTTTTATTTATATCAAATGATTGTACTACACCTATATCTAATCCTCTCGGAAATATGGTAGAATATCCATTGGTAACAATTTTATCTCCATTGTTGATATTGGCATGTGTTGGTATAGCATTGAGCATCAAGGATGAGAAAGAATGCCCATCCCAAGAAACCGTACCAAAGAAGTTGTCACCTTCTATACTAGCACTGACCCTGATATCAACATTGACAAGTGACACCACAGTAGCATATCGCTCATTGACACTCTTTACTATGCCTGCAACTCCTCCTAGTGTTACAACACCCATAGACGGCTCGATGCCATCTATGCTTCCTTTATCAATTGTAAAGTGATTACGTAAAGAGAGTATGCCATTATTAATAACATGGGCGGGTATTACTTCATACGCCAATCGGTTGCTATCAGGTGCCCCCAACTCTGATCTTGGCATACTTATGATCTCTTGAAGTAGTCGAGCATTTTCTTTTAATAGATCCGCATTGGATTTTTGCAAAGACATATAATCTTTGAGCTCAGTTGTTCTTTTTAGCAGCGATCCAGACATCAAAGATGAAGAGTGTAAAAAGATATCTCTTTGCTTCTGATTAAAATTGACAATTAGGATGAGTGCAACTACTTCACAGAGTATAAATAATGCGATATGTGAATATCGCTGTGCAAGTGATGCCAAAAAAGACATACTTACATGCTTCTACGGTCCATGAGAAATGTGTATTCCTTGGTATGTTTTAGAGCTTTGCCCGTGCCTCTTACTACTGCTCTTAGGGGATCATCTGCGACAAAGACCTTAAGCTTGGTCTTCTCAGCTATACGCTTATCAAGCCCTCTTAACAAGGCACCTCCACCTGTCAAAAATATACCTGTCCGATATATATCCGATGATAGTTCTGGTGGTGTCTCTTCGAGTGCTCTGATGATGGCATCTTCAATCTTAGCAATGGACTTATCTATTGATTCTGCTACTTCTTCATGACCTACAAATATCTGCTTGGGTATACCTGTCAGAAGATCTCTACCATTGACAGCTATCTTCTCGGGTGGATTTTCAAGTTCCACAATTGCAGAACCTACTTCTTTTTTAATTCTCTCAGCAGTTCTTTCTCCAATCAAGAGATTATGCATTCTCTTGACATACTCTACTATATCATCATTGAGTTCATCGCCTGCTGTTCTGATAGACTGGTCAGTGACGATACCTGCAAGAGCGATCACGGCTATCTCAGTAGTACCTCCTCCTATATCAATGATCATATTACCCATAGGTTCCATCACATTGATGCCGATACCCAGTGCAGCAGCCATGGGTTCGTGGATAAGATATGTTTCTTTAGAATCCACATGATCTGCACTATCAAATACAGCTCTCTTTTCTACTTCTGTTATCCCTGAAGGAATGCAAATGACCATCTTCAAATGAGTGAAAAACTTACGTCTTCCTTCCACCATATTAATCATCCCTTGGATCATATTCTCAGCAGCCTGAAAATCTGCTATC
>CAZRXJ010000234.1:0-4673 GCA_964604025.1 uncultured Saprospiraceae bacterium
GTGTTTGTTACTGTTCTGGAGATGACTACTTGAGACCACTACTTATTAGATAAAAAGTAGCAACAAGGCCATGATTTACAAATATATTATAAATATACGTAATTTATAAAAGACTGTTTGTTAAGTAGTTAATCTTAACACTTGTGTAAATGAAAAAATCGGCCGGTATAGTACTTTTTGAGCAGTTGATATGTCAAAATGAGGTGCTAAACAAGAGATTTGGGCATGTTTAGGGCCAGATACGCCATCAATCCAGTACCAACCTCTAGTGCCTTGTGATCGATATCAAAAGAAGGCGTATGAACAGCATGTGCATTACTACCATCCAAGGAAGAAGTACCTAATCTGTAAAAACATGCCGGTACTTGATGGCTGTAATAAGAGAAGTCTTCTGCGGTCATCCTAGGTGCAATCTCAATCGTTTCTTCCTGCCCTATAAAGTCGGATATATTGGATTTTACGACAGTGGTCAATTGAGGATTATTATATAAAGACGGATATCCTCGTGCTATATTGATCTTAGCTGTCGCTCCGTGCGTTTGACAAATCGATGTAGTCATATGGGTGATGTGCTTATGTGCTTCTAACCGCCAATCTTCGTCATACGTGCGGAATGTTCCTTCCATCTTGACTTGATCAGGGATAACATTGGTGGCACCACCTTCTGAATAAATCTTTCCGATGCTTAAGACGGAAGGAGTATTAGGGTTAGACTTTCTGCTTATTATGGATTGCAAGGACTGAATGAGCTCCGCACTCACTAATATTGGGTCTATCACCTTGTCTGGCATCGCGGCATGGCCTCCTTTCCCTTCTATAGTTATATATATCTCATCGCAAGACGCCATAAAATACCCAGAACCGTAGCCTATCTGTCCTACTGCTAAGTCAGGATGAACATGCTGGCCTATGATGGCATCTACATTGTCCAAAACGCCATCTTTTATCATCAATGAAGCGCCACCTGGGAGTTTTTCTTCACCAGGTTGAAATATAAGCCGATATCTAGACTCAAGTTGATCTTCAAGTTCCTTAAGTATATATGCAACTCCGAGCAAGCATGAGGTATGAACATCATGACCACAAGCATGCATCACTCCATCGTTGTTAGACCGATATACTCTATCATCAGATTCATGGATCGGTAATGCATCTATATCTGCTCTTAGAGCTATCAGATGATCTCCAGATCCTATCTCAGCGATGATGCCCGTACCACCACCAAGATTTTCCGATATTGATAAGCCGATATCGTTCAGTACTTCTTTTATATACTTACTGGTCTCGTATTCTTCAAAAGACAATTCAGGATGTCTATGCAGATGTTCACGATGGCCTCTAACTTTTGTATAGTATTTTTTGGCCAGCTCCCTTATCTCTTTCTTCATAGCTAATTATCTTTCAATAAGACTTTCGTCAAATATTTAAATTGTGTGAGCATGATAAATACATCATCGAAGATAGTATAATTAGCAGCGTAGTCTATAGCGACTTTTTGTTTTTCTTCTATTATCAAGTTGGGATTATAACAAGTAATCAAAGCAGGCAGGATTACAGGCAAAATCGTAGAGCCCATTTCTTTGTCACTATAACCAACGATGGTCTTATGACCTTTTATAATCTCGTTCATCTGGGATATTTTTAATCCTGACATCAATGCAAATGGTATATATAACAGTGTTATCGTTATCAAATCAAATATCCTTTTTTGCAATAGAAAAGATCTTTGTGTTAAATGATATTGATCAATTCCTTGGCGACTTATACCCATCTTACTGCTATACTCACTTGAAAATAATATATCAATCTTTCTGTGCCAAAATTTGAAAAGAGGCTTGTTATTCTCTCTACTCGTCATCAAATTAATCATATCAGAAACTTTCAAATCCATAAAATCAAATATGACCTGATCATTTTTTTTTATTCTAATTGTTACTTCATTACAGTTGTCTATAAGAACATGTTCTTTAGATGATTGAACAATCGGGTCGAATTCATGATTAGAAACAAAATATGAAGTACCATTTGATGGAGTAGCCAACAAATATCTAAGCGATAACACAATAGGCACAATAAAAATAGAAAGGACAATTATCATTCTTGAAAACCGCATGACCTCTGGCAACAAAGCATAAATCAACAATACTGCCAGGCCTCCAAATAGTGCACCTTTGAAAACCTTACTACTTTTAATATTGGTTCCGAAGTAAACACCGTTAAAATACAGTATAGAGATCCAAACGACAGCATACACGACATACTGCAAGACATATTGATAGAATCCATAGTAATAGAAAGATCCTATCTTAATATAAGACCATAAAAATTGTAGCAACCATAAACAAGAGCATACAATTATAAAGTCAACCAAGATAGACCATGAATACTTTAGTCTTTTTGTAATATATTTTAATTTAGAAAAAGAAGAAGCAAACAAGCCTAATCCCACTCTTTTTGAACCCAACTTAGAATCACCATGATGCTTGTTGATATATATTTTTATAGCGTTATAAAAATTATAATTGTTATGCAGCTGATTTTTATCTGTGCTCTCACCCTTAAAATGCACCACTCTGGCTTTAGGAAGACAGATATTAGTTAATCCAGCATTGAGTGAGCGTACTGATAGGTCCACGTCTTCGCCATACATAAAAAATCGCTCATCGAATCTTTCTAATTCTAAAAAATTAGATTGCTTGACTGCTATACAAGCTCCACACAATACAGGAGATCCAATGTCAGACTCTCCAGAAATGTACTTATAGTATGGAAATCTATCGTGAAATGGAAGTTTGAATATTTTGTTTATACCACTCAAAGTAGTTGGTAGTTCTCTTGCCGATTCTGGTAGTGTGTGACCACTTCCATCTATGAGTTGAGGGCCAACTAGACCTATGCCTTTTTCCCAAGCCTTTCTCGAAAGTAAACTTATGGCCGATTCGTCTACAATACAATCAGGGTTCAAAAACAAAAGTACAGACCCTGTAGCGATATCAGCACCCTGATTACAAGCTTTAGAAAAACCGAGATTAGTATCATTCTGAATGATCCGAAGATCTGGATAATTTTCTTGTATGAACTGAACAGAATGATCAGATGAGTTATTATCAACAATTATAATCTCGTATTTACCTTGAAGTTCAGATTTTAGGATGCTGTCTATGCAAAATGCAATAAATCCAGCAACATTATAAGTTACGATTATAATTGAAGTACTTAGATCGGTCACGGTAACAATAATATTATCCTTTCTCAATCAGTGCATGAATTAATAGTGTCATAAAAAGACAAGTTATAATTCTGATATAGAATATGGAGTGCGTGTGGCTATTGACCTACCAAGTGTCAACTCATCTGCATATTCCAATTCTCCACCAAATGAAATTCCTCGAGCCAAGAGTGTAATCTTAACTTGAGCATCCTTTAGTTTCTTCGAGAGATAATAAATAGTCGTCTCTCCTTCTATCGTTGGGCTGACTGCCATTATTACTTCGTTGATATGTTCAGTATTAGATCGCTGAACAAGCGAATCTACGGTCAAGTCTTCAGGAGCTATGCCATCTAAGGGAGATATCACTCCACCTAGAACATGATATAACCCCTTATACTGACCAGTTTCTTCGATAGCCATCACATCGCGTACTGATTCGACCACACATATCTGTTCTGCTTTATGAGTGCGATTAGTGCAAATGGTACACTGCTTATGATCAGAGAGATTATGGCATGTTGCACAAAATTTAATATTGTCGATCATGCTTTGGATAGGTTTAACCAAATCATTGACAGCGGACTCTTTGTCTTGATTAATAAGATGCAACGCAAGTCTCAATGCTGACTTCTTTCCTATTCCAGGAAGATTACTCAAAGCTTCAACAGAATCCTCAAGGAGACGAGAGGAGTATGACATACTTGTTATTGATTATGGCCTAAAAGTAGTGGAAATAATGCTTTACTTCTCCCTGCTAATAATAAGCTATTAACTTTCTAAATTCATGAACCAACAAGACCAATTGAATATTAAGATTATACGTATTAGATAATTATTAAATATATAAGTCAGATCTCTTTGCTTTATATGATGAAGTAAAACATTTGCCGTAATTTGGTCTTTTTATTTCGATCAAAAGATTTTGTCATGGCAGAAGTAATAAGAATGCCCCGTCTGAGCGATACAATGGAAGAGGGTAACATCATAGGATGGCTCAAGAAAGTAGGTGAAAAGGTGTCCCCTGGAGATATACTAGCAGAAGTAGAAACGGACAAAGCAACGATGGATCTGGAAAGCTTTTATGAAGGTACACTGCTGTACATCGGCAAAGATGAAGGAACAGTACCTGTCGATGGTATCATCGCTGTGATCGGCAAAGAGGGCGAAGACTATGAATCTCTTATCAAAGAAAATGAATCTGCCCCTCCAGGAGCGGCAAGTTCAGAATCATCTGAACCCACGAAAGAACAATCCATCTCCACAGAGAGTACCACTCCATCTATACCAGAACCAAGCTCAGAATCCTCAGATGATGGACGCATCAAGGCATCTCCACTTGCAAGGTCTATGGCCAAAGAAAACAATCTCGACCTCGGATCAATATCCGGATCAGGTGAAGGAGGAAGGATTATAAAAAAGGATATCGAATCCGTTATAAAAACTGGTGGTTCAAGTGCTTCCA
>CAZRXJ010000235.1:0-4669 GCA_964604025.1 uncultured Saprospiraceae bacterium
GAATGATGTAACGCTACCAAATTTAAAAACTGGTATCTATATTATTCAAATAGATAAGTACAAATATACATTTTATATTCGTACTTATCTATATTTTTTGATACGTTAAATACTAATATAATTATTATATCTGTACTTATCTATATCAATTAGTGCGATAAATACAAATATAGGTGACTTCCAAACAAAGCAGAACTACAGCACATTCATCTCCATAGCATATAGATCTAGACCATCGGCCCAATAATCCTTCTGCGTATGAGTAACATGAAAACCCACCTTTTCAAAAAATCGATAGGCCGTCTGAGAAGTTCGCGCTTTAAAGACAGTAACTCTCTTATCCTGTTTTAGAATGTCAAAACAATGTTCCACAGCCATTTTCCCCAATCCTCTTCGTGCATATTCAGGATCTGTAAAGATCCATGTGATACTACCAGACAAGTCTTTTTCAACAACACACCCTACTCCACCCACGATCTTATCATCTACTTCAATTATGGAGTAGGTCTCAGGTAGTTTATCAAGATATCCTTCAAGATCTTTAAGTTCTGCTGCTGCAAAGTGTTCAGGTACATTGAGGTTGAACACTTCTATAAGTCTTGGTCGATCTTCTTCTTTATAGGATCTAATTATAGTGGACATATAAAGCAAAGACTTATTGTAATACAAATTGTTGAAATAATTGATCTAACATCTTGGCAGGATCAGAACAACGACCTGGATGCACCTTTGAACTTTGGATAATCGTACTTCGATTTGCAGTAAGCCATCTGAATCTAAGATGCATCTCAAGCTGACCGATAGGTCCACTGTCTGCACCTCCTTTGCAAACCAAGTCCCAGGCATCGAGATAACTTTTTATAAGAGACATGTCTAAGTCTTTGGAAAAACTCAATAGGCGATCATTATCAAGATGTACTTTCATGTCGAGATAATCCTTCCGTTTAGAATATAGAATGACACCAACGTTCATAAACTCTTCGCGTTCCACCTTTGGCAGTACTCTAATGATCGCATATTCGTATACTTCACTTTTAGACATCGGAAGCTTCTTTAACAATTAGACTGAGATTAGACATCCTAACATTTAAAAACTCTGCATATGCAGCTCGCTTATCTTTGGAAGAAAGCGAAGTAGAATCATCTGTTAACCAATCATCAGGTATCAAGGAGACTACATGCTCTACAAAAGAAGGAGTAATCTCTCGTCTTAATACAACAGCAGCTTGATCAAGTTCAGTTGATCGCTTCAATAAGACATGATCTTTGATCATTGGAAAAGATTTGTACTCATAACTTTTCCAATTATTCCAATTGTGGTGAAAGTAAAGGCTTGCACCATGATCGATCAACCATAGTTCTTTATTCCAATTAAGCAAATTGGTATTCTTAGCTGTTCGGTCAATATTATTAATCAGACTATCCAGTAACACAACCTTAGATGACGAAAGGGCATCTGCAATGGATACAAGTGGATCATAAGTAATCGCACCGCTGAGAAAATGCAATCCAAGATTCAGCCCAACACTGAATTTTAGAAGATCTTGAATCTCCTCATCTCCTTCGGTCTGACCAAATGAATCATCAAGGTTCATAAAAACCAATTCTGGAACATTGAGTCCTATGGCCCTTGCAAGTTCGCCTCCTATAAGTTCAGCAATCAAAGCCTTAGTACCTTGCCCAGCCCCTCGGAACTTTAGAACATATTGGAAGTCATCACTGCCCAATACGATAGCAGGAAGTGAACCACCTTCCCTTAGCGGCTGTCTATACTGAACGACATCAACTGTTCTAATATCTACAAGATTCATAAGGTGCAAGATATAAGAAAAATATGTCCAAGAACTTAAGAATTATTCTTCTTTAAAGTTGATATCAAGATGCGACAACCATCTATAAAACAGCTTGTAAAGTACAATCTCTATAAGACCAAAGATGAGCCCAAGGCCTCCAAAAATAACTGGCATTCCTATTAATGCTCCAAAAGCCAAAAGTGTGCCATGACTGAGGCCAGGCGTCTCTGCAGACTGAATCCAACCAAGGCTTACCATACTATCTATGACCAATCCGCCAAAAGAATATAAAATCCCAAGGATCAATCCAAGGAGAACACCTAAGAAAAGATGAAATTTTAAAAATGAAATGACTTTAATCTTCTGTTTCATTTTCAAGTATCTAGAGTAGGCGGAAGTTCGAGTTTAGCAATCTCTTTTTGCATCATCTTTAAAAAAGTAGATGGTAATTCACTCTCAAGGCCTTTCAATTTTAACTTAATTTCTGGAATTCTATCAGGGTCACTTTCTATGACATGAGCAAGCATATAATAATATCCCGTATATTTAAACATGTCGGAATCATCGAATGTTATCTTTTCTAATTCAGATATGTCCATATCACTTAGCGGTTTTTTAGAAGCCAAATAACTACTTGCTTTTAAAACGGCAAGTTCTATCTCCTTTTCCTTTCCTAAACTCTTTAATCTTTGATACCTTTTTCGATCTGTATAGAACACTCCAGTTCGACTAGGAATTGTAGTTGCAAAAAATATAAATAATGAAATGAACCCTGTGTAAAATATAAAGAATTGAGCTGGCTGCGAGGAGAGATTTCCGAATGCGAAACAAACAAGCGCAATTAGAATTGAAATTATTGGTCCTGCAATTACAATTTTAGCAAAGTCTTCCGCTGAAAAATCCCGCCCTGGTTTTGGGAAAGTCGCTGCAAGTCCTCCATATGAACTTAAGTCCTTGTTGAAGTATGGTTTAATAGATCGATCTTCTTTACGTCTTATCCCAAGGGGTCCAACCACGTATATATTGAACTCATAACCCAGTACCATACCCGTTAACAAATGACCAAGTTCATGCACAGCAACAACTAATAGATAAAGAAGAACAAAGTAGAAGATCTGATACCATCGAAAATCTTCTTTCGTTGGTATTATATTGTCTAATAATCCAGATGACCCAATACCATAACCTACAAAACCTCCAACGACCAACAAGAGAGTGAATAGCAGAATTGGCCTTAAGGTCTTCATATACTTCTAAGGTATCAAATTCTTTAATGCCAATTTATAAATGTTGCATATTGACTATGTGTTGTATCTTAAGTTCAAACTTTGATCTATGGCTACTACTACTCTTCATAAGTCGGCTTGCAACCTTTGTTCACTTAATTGTGGCATTGAGATAGAAGTCAATCCAGAAACAAGAGAGTTTGTAAAAATAACAGGAGACAAAGATCACCCATTATCTCAAGGATACATTTGCCAAAAGGCCACAAGAATCAATTACTATCAAAATCACAAACAAAGACTCACCTCTCCTCTTAAGAAACAGGAGGATGGCTCATTCAAAGAAATCAGTTGGGACACCGCTATCCAAGAGATCGCCAACAAGTTAGTTGAGACTCGTGATACCTATGGCGGAGATACAATAGCCTATGCCGGCGGTGGAGGGCAAGGCAATCATTTAGGAGGTGTCTACGCCAGTTCGCTTAGAGCCGCTTGTCAGACACCTTATATATATTCTTCCTTGGCACAAGAGAAAACTGGCAACTTCTGGGTGCATGGAAAACTATTTGGCAAACAAAACTCGATGTATGCTGAACCCGTTGAAGACGCAGATTATGTGCTCATCATCGGTGCTAATCCCATGCAATCGCACGGTATACAAAAGGCCCGACGTGTCATAGGGGAAATCTCTCGCAATCCAGAAAAAACTCTTGTAGTTATAGATCCCAGAGAAACAGAAACAGCCAAAAAGGCAGACATTTTTCTACAAGTCAAACCAGGCAAAGACGCTTGGTTGATGGCAGCTATGCTTGGTGTGATGGTGCAAGAAGATCTCATCAATCAAGACTTTATAAATACCCACACTACAGGATATCCAGAATTAGCACCCCATCTACAGAAAATACCGATTCAAGAATACGCTGATATAGCTGGTGTAGATCTGTCCCTTATACAACAAGTAGCTCGAGGTGTAGCTAATGCTGAAAAGATGACACTACGGTCTGATCTTGGTATCGAGATGAGTTACAATAGTACATTGAATGCCTATCTATGTCGCTTGATTTTTCTAATTACAGGTCAGTTCGGTAGACATGGAACTAATCACCTGACAACATGGTTTTTTCCACTTTTAGGCCATTCAAAAGATCCTGAGGAAGGTGGTATAACTACCGCAGTTACAGAGACCAGAGGTATCGGAAAATTATTCCCACCCAACATACTTCCACTTGAGATAGACAGTGATCATCCCAAACATATAAGAGCACTTATTGTAGACAGCGCTAACCCAGTGAGTAGTTGGGCAGACACACAGGCTCAGATAAAGGCATATAAAACGCTTGACCTCATGGTCGTTATAGATGTAGCCATGACAGAGACAGCTAAAGAAGCACAATATGTACTGCCTGCCGCATCTCAATACGAGAAAGTAGAATCAACCTTCTTCCAAGAGAACTTCTTTCATCTCAGAAAACCAGTATTGGAACCTCTTGAAGGAACACTTACAGAACCTGAGATATATCAACGCTTAGTCAAAGCGATGGGTGAAATACCAGGAGACTATAAGGAATTAGAAAAAGCCTCAAAATTAGAAAACGAAGATCCAGGAAAAAGACATTTTCAGCAAGCATTTATGAAAGCGACATTTACAGATCC
>CAZRXJ010000236.1:0-4663 GCA_964604025.1 uncultured Saprospiraceae bacterium
AGGAATGAGATCAAGATTTTTAACCAGACGGATACCATTGAGTATAAGCGGTTTAGAGACTGACTCGATCCTGTGTATGCGCCCCTGCCAGTGCAACTCGTCACCTAAAAACATGCAGGCATGCAACAGATTTTGTTCTGTGATGGCAACATCTTTATCTATAGATTGCAGAGCCCTCGCTACTACTTGATATGCTTCTAGATAAATAGAAAGCACAGCTTGAGAAACTAATACTCCTTGATTGGACAATAGTTTTACAACACCTGCTTTAGGCCCTTGTAATATTTCGCGCCAATTGGGATTGAGATATTCCATATCCTGTTCTATCTCATCACTAAACATTGGTTTTTTAGAAAAGAAAAATTCAAATTTGAATAGATCTCTCAAAGACATCATCTCTTCCCAAAACCTGAGAGATCTTTCATCTTTGGGAAAATCTTTCACCTTTATAAGAGCCAATTCTATAAATGCTCCGCGATACAAATGATGAGCTGCCATATTAGCATAGTAGGTAGCAGATAAAAAGTTGCGCGTTACAATTGCGTACTTAGCTTTGACGCCTTCACCTAATTGTTGGATCAATTCAGCATTTTTCAAAAGATTGACTGCTTGTTGAACAGACGATCCTATTTGCTTTCCTCGATCTACAAGTATATCAGGTTTATGATTTTCTATAAGATGCATGAGGGAGACCACATCACATTCTAATTGCCGTTTAGTTAATGCAAACTTGCTGAGTAGCGTTGTGCATATTAACGACGCAGTAGTCACTGGTGTCACTTGGTTAATACCATGAATTAACTCAAATGCAAAATGAGGAAGTGTATACTTAACATCAGGGTCGTTGTCTTCGTCATCAGGTATTTGTGCTTGACGCTCAGCGTTCATCTTTATCGGCTCACCAAACCGTATAGAGATCTTCCCAAAGTTGTCTCCCATCTTCCTGATATAATTGAGAAACCAAAGAAGATTTTCTGGTTTTTTGTCCTTTCCTCGACCTTCTTTAGTCATGTCATCCACATCAGGTATAAGATCATAGACCACTGATACTGGCACATACTTGACTTCCTGTTCAGATTGTTTTTCAGCTTCAACGATATACTTGAGGATACCCATTTTGGGCCAGACCAATTTACCTGTTCTTGATCTCGTACCTTCTATGGCCCACATAAAGTGTGCTTTATCTCTCACTCTGGATGCTATAAAATGTCGCAAGGCCGCTTTATAGATTACATTGTCTTTGAATGATCTGCGGATAAATATCACTCCTGCCTTTCTTCCGATATCGCCAACACCGAGAAATGCCATATTGATTCCAGCAAATATATGTGGCACGGGCAATCCATGACGTGCCAACACAAGACCCAGAACCATCATGTCTATATATGTCTTATGCGTCATCACAAATGCAACCGAATGATGACGCATCAACTTCGCTAGAGCCTTCATCTCATTAGGATTGACATCTATAGTCTTATCATATGCACGCCCTAAAATATACTGGGAGGCTTCAACAACCATGGCATCAACTAATGGAGTCTGAGTTGTATATAGTTCTTTGATATATTTGACAGCGTCATCACGTACTTCTTCTATCGGCAGATGAAATTGGTCTGCGATTTCTACCAGCTTTTTCTGAAAGTCGTTGTCATTAACTATTTGATCCATAAGACACTGGCTGTTATGGCCTTAAGATAATCACAAGAGCCACTATATAGGAATAATGATCGGTGTTTTTCTGATAGTTAAGCAGAGATTGGTATGGTTCAGAATCATGTCTGGTTCAATGATCGAGTAAAATTTCCTATTTTTAGAAATATGATCCGCCTGCTTATCGCCGATGACCATCAAGATTTACTAGATGGATTTATATCAATATTTGATGATATAGATGATATCTCAGTAGTCGGTACAGCTTATCATGGCAAGGAGGTTTTAGATTTCCTTTCGGAAAATGTTGCAGATGTTATACTTCTTGATATAAATATGCCTGTTCTTAATGGCGTTGAGACGTGCAAAAAAGTAACAAAGCATTATCCACATATCAAGGTTGTAGCACTTAGTATGTATGATCAACAGAGCTACTTTAAGAGAATGATTCAGCATGGAGCAAAGGGATATCTGCTTAAGAATGATAGTACAGACGAAATCGAAAAAGCAATTAGAAAAGTACATGAAGGTGGTCGATACGTCAGTTCTCAGATGCAATCTATGACGTCATCTATAGATTATATAGCTGGGGAAAAAGTATCACTCATGGGTGCAGAGATTACTTCTCAGGAATTAGAAGTCTTACAATTGATATCAGAGAGAAAAACTGATCTGCAGATAGAGGGTATGCTTTTAATATCCATTAACAGGATTAAAAGCTATCGCAAAAACCTCCTTTTAAAATTCGATGCTAAGACAGAAAATGAACTTATAAAGAAAGCCATGAAGAATGGAATACTCTGAAGTTCAATTAACTTGTATTATCTGTTGCTGTTACTCTATACTATGAAATTGAAAGAGCTAAGATCTGATCTTATTAATACAATTTTTGTTAAGGTGTCTTTGTACTTTTATTGTTATTCTTTTACTTGTCTATTGAGGAGATCATACGATTCTCCCTTTCTGAGAAAGTAAAACAGATTTGATTGCTCAGGTAGCTGCTTCAATTCATATCCTTCTCTCGAATAAAAGGTACCATCATAAACGAGAACATAATTTTCACCAATCACTTCAAAATGATTGCCTTGAACAACTATACCTGTATTCTCATCAATGCCAATACCTAACAATTCTGGGCGATTCTTTAAGATCTCTAACATATCGAATTGTCGATTTCTTGCAAGAACATGTTGATCAATAGCCACATCTTTTAAGAAGCCAAATCCTTCTTCATGATCTCCCATCATGATCTGGTTATTCTTGGTATCTCCTCTGGCAAGATAGCTACCTTGTATTGTCGCTCCAGCAGAAGAGCCTCCTACTACGCCGCCGCGATCTAATACTTTATTTATCATGGATAGGGTCTTAGTATCCATATATGAATCAACGAGCCGCCACTGTCTGCCGCCACCAAACCACACAGCATCAGCATTGACTAATGGAGCTACAAATTCATCCGAATCTGCAATACTTCTATCGTAGGTATGCAAAACAGTAACATTAGTTGCGCCGAGACTTCTTAATCTTCTCGCAAGGCCAGAATGCTCATCATAGCTAGCTCTGCCACTGGCTGTTGGAATCACAACTATAGCTGCTTCTTCGCCTCCAGCTAAGTCAATAAAGCGATTGATGATAGACTCGCTCTGCATCGCACCACCAACAATGACTAATGAGCCATGTTCAGGGCCAATGTACTTCTGTTCTTTGTTAACATTCTGACATTGGAGTTGAGTAATACTTACAGTTAAAGTTATAACTAGATAAATCAGTCTCATATAGTTCTATATTTTAATCATGCGTTGAAAAGAAATATATGTGATATAAAACTCACCCTATCAGAAGCAATTGATATTTTAAGCTATTCATGTTTCATGGTCAACAACAAGCCATCTTAACTTGTCCAATTATATTTCAAAATAGCACGCTCCAGAAAAAGTTGAATCAATTATATATGCATATGTCAAAATTAAGATAACAGATTAAATCTATCATTGAGGGGCTTATTGTTCAAAAAAATACGATCGAAAGTAAACTGTCCACATGATGGTATCTCTTCAGAATATAACACTGCTGCTATGCATGGATTTGTCTTAGTGCATCTCTTTCTAAAAGAGTAAAGGTGTAATTTGGATATTCATTAGTGTACTACTATATTAGTACACTAATTATCTATTTATGATTGACATAAAAGATTTATCCTTTGGATATAGTCATAGGAAAGATCTCTTTAAGAATCTCAATCTAGAGATTTCGTCTGGTAAGATCCACGGACTTTTAGGACTCAATGGTGCTGGTAAGTCATCCTTACTTCACTTAATTCAAGGGTTGAGATTTGCCACTAGAGGTGCTATTGAGGTATATGGATCATCTCCCGACAAACGAAAAGTAAAACATTTGCAGAGATCATTTTTGCTTCCAGAAGAAGTATATACTCCTGACATATCAATGAAGCAATATATAGATATGTATAGTCCTTTTTACCCATTGTTTTCTTTAGAATCTTTCTTACAATTTCTTAATGAATTTGAACTTGATAGAACAGCCCATCTTGGTCAATTGTCTATGGGGCAAAAGAAAAAAGCGATCATAGCCTTTGCCTTGGCAGCCAACACTAAGATTCTTCTTATGGATGAACCTACTAATGGTTTAGATATTCCATCAAAAAAACAATTCAGAAAAATACTCTCTCATATACTTACTGAAGATCGCATCTTCTTAATATCTACTCATCAGATAAGAGATCTTCATAGTCTTATAGACAATGTTATCGCCATCAGCAATGGCAGTATCATCTTTAATCAAACGATAACGGATATAGTCGACAGGTTGCATTTTTCATTGGATGCGCATCCTTCTTTAGAAGATGATCTAATCTATCATGAACGGGTACCTGGAGGGTATCTCAATATTAAACCCGCCAATGATACAGTTTCATTTGAGCCCGATCTTGAAGTTTTATTCAACGCTATTATTACTAACAATACAGCTATTAATCAAGCATTCTAATCAGTAT
>CAZRXJ010000237.1:0-4655 GCA_964604025.1 uncultured Saprospiraceae bacterium
TAATACTTAGTCTACATATTACTGGATATTCACAAGGTATAATCCTTGAAAAAGTCGTAGCACAAGTAGGGAGTGAAGAGATATTTTACTCTGAAGTCCAACAATTATACGGGTATGCTAAAGCGCAAAATCCAGAATATGATGAGAGCTTTCAGTGCCAAATACTGGATCAACTGATCTCTTCTAAGCTGCTTGTGGATCAAGCTAAGATCGATAGTATATATATATCGGACGAAGAGCTCGGTGCCCAGGTTGATAGACGGATGCAGTATATCTTAAGTCAAATGGGTGGAGATGAGCAAGTCTTTTTAGAATACTATGGGAAGACACCTCTTGAGCAACGCGAAGATATGCGTGAACCTATGAGAGAACAGATGATCCAAGAACGAATACAAGGTGAACTCATCAGCGATGTAGATATCACGCCAAAAGAAGTAATGGCTTTCTACAAAAAAATACCTTCTGACAGTTTGCCTTTTCTTCCTGCGGAAGTAGAAATCGCGGAGATCTCAATAAAAACGATCATTAGCGAAGAAGCAAAACAAGCAGCACTTACGAAGCTTGAAAAGGTACGCAACAGAATCATTAACGATGGAGAAAGCTTTGCAGAGTTAGCATCACTCTTTTCTGATGATCCTGGCTCTGCACGTAACGGTGGCGAATTAGGATGGGCTAAAAGAGGAACGTATGTTCCAGAGTTTGAGGCGATGGCATATAGTCTTCAGCCTGGTGAAATATCAGAAGTAGTAGAAACACAGTTTGGTTATCACATGTTAGAGTTGCTAGAACGTCGAGGAAATAGTATAAAATTGAGACATATCTTGATCAAGCCAGAAGTGACTGATGCAGATATAGAAAATACTAAAAAACATCTTGACTCCATAAAAACCAAGATAACAGAAGACAGCTTGGCATTTGACATTGCCGTCAAGCGGTATGGGGATGATGACATAACGAGTTATTCTAATGCTGGACGACTACTCAATCCAGATACTGGTGATACTTTTTGGGAGACGGGACAGCTTCCGTATCAGTTATATTTTGCAATTGAAAAATTAGAAGTTGGTGACTTATCAGATGTTGTAGAAATGGAAGAACGAGAAGAAAAGATCTTCAAGCTTCTTCAACTCCAGACCAGAACAAGGCCACACAAAGCAAGTATAGAAACAGACTTTACTAAGATTAAGCAATATGCTAAAGAGAGTAAGAAAAATGAATATTTCAATAATTGGATGGAAAAGAAAATAAAATCTACCATGATCGAAATCTCTCCAAAATATAAGACTTGCCCTACTGTTGACAAGTATCAATAGTATCAATTTGTGGATATAATAAAGATCGCGATTCCGATAATTGTTATATCACTAATCATGCTTTACTGGTATCTCGAGTTAAGCATACTTCCTGTGTACGACGTCCAACCTTCTATAACAATAGATACTGAAAGTATCTCATCTAAGCCTTTAATAGAAACTCATATACACGCTAAGCTCACATCAGAAGCTGAAGAATATGGGTATTCTAATATCAATGGGCCTTCACTAATAAAAGTCCCAGATTGGATAGATGGGAGATTGGGCAATTACTACTTGTACTTTGCCCATCACAAGGGTAAGTTTATTAGAATGGCATATGCAGATAATCTAACTGGACCATATACTTTATATGAACCTGACATAATGCATGTTGACGATTCAACTATGTCGGTACGCGAGGAGCCTTCTTCCAGTTGGAGCGATCTGAGAAAGTATACATCATGGTCAGAAGCACGCGCTATTATGCAGGTCGGGCGAGATGCTAAAGAAGCATATGAAGAAAGAATCCAAACGAAGTTATCATCCATGCCACCCACGACTCCACACATAGCAAGCCCAGAAATAGTAATAGATGAAAAATCGAAGTCGATAAAAATGTACTTTCATGGCGTAGTAGAAGGTAACATTCAAATGACAAAAGTGGCGCAATCCAAAGATGGCTTGGATTTTCAACCTAATGAAGAGATATTAGGCTTGCCATACATGCGTACTTTCACTCATAGAGGTAAGTTTTATGCTATATCTATGCCGGGCATCTTATATAGATCTGAAAACGGCATTTCCAATTTCACACCACGTAGAAAATGGTTATATGATACTAAGGTAAGGCACTGTGGATTATATAAATCAAAAGATGTACTCTACATCTTCTATAGTCGAGTCGGAGATCAACCTGAAAGAATACTATGCAGTGTTATGGACATCTCTTCTGATTGGAATAATTGGAAAGCTTCTAAGCCTATCGAAGTCATCCAACCTACTTCAACATGGGAAGGTGCCCTTGAACCGCTAATACCTTCAGTCAGAGGTGAGGCTGAGGTCATGGTTCATCAACTAAGGGATCCTTACATCTATACAGAAGGCTATTCAACTTATCTCCTTTATACAGGAGGTGGAGAACAAAATATCGGGATAAAAAAGATCAACATCAACAAGAGTCTCTGAGACAATTGATTAATTCCAATAACCTGAAGTATGATACTAATCGGCTTGATCATGTCCGAATACATCATATTTTAATGCTATGCTACGTTACAAAGCTTTATCTCTAATATATTTAACACATCGATTGCTCAAAAATCCATTCTTCTAAAGAGAAAGGATGAATACATCAATCAATTGGAACTGTTGGTCTAAATAAGAAGTGTTTATTTCTTGAGGCAAACAGCTCTGATTATCTTTCTTTTATTATTAAAGATTACGATACCAATAACATGATAAGAATATTCAGCTCTTTCTTCACACTACTTTTGATAGTTAGTTCATGTAATCAAGCATCAGAACCTGTTTTCGATATGGATGCTGGTGTTCCAAATTTTGGATTATATGATCAAAATGGAGAATTTCATAATCTCTATTATCACTCAGATGCTAAAGCCGTAGTACTTTATATCCATGGTAACAAGTGTCCAATTGTACGTAACGCCATTTCTGATCTGAAAGTGGTAAGAAAAGAATTTAGAGACAAAGGAGTAGAGTTTCTTATGCTTAATGCAAATGTTCAAGATGATCGTGCGTCCATTGCTGAGGAAGCCGAAGAGTTTGATATCGACTTCCCTATTTTAAAGGATGACGCACAGTTGGTCGCTGAATCATTACAATTGCATCGCACGGCAGAAGCCATAGTGATTGACCCATTTTCTTGGTCTGTTATTTATCGAGGCCCAATCAATGATCGCATGGGATATGAAAGTCAGAGAGATGAAGCTGATGAACACTATCTGGCCGATGCTCTTAATGCATTACTGGCTGATGAAGAAGTTGCATCACCTTATGTCAAAAGTATAGGATGTCTTATCAAGCGAGTTCATGATGATCCTGAAGCGTTTGCTAATATTTCGTATGAACATGATGTAGCACCGATCTTACTTAATAAGTGCATGTCATGTCATGTTGAGGGAGGGATTGCTCCATGGCAAATGAAAGACCATTCTACAGTTTTTGGTTGGTCCTTAATGATCAGAGAAGTACTCAGAACAAGAAGGATGCCTCCATATCATGCAGACCCTGCTTATGGGGATTTCAAACATGACCTATCTCTGAATAAAGAAGAATTACAAACACTGGTTCATTGGATTGATGCTGGTGCGAAGAAAGATAGCGACCGAGATCCGTTGGCAGAGTATAAGGATGTAGTACCAAAATGGGACTACGGCGATCCAGATCTCGTATTTGAACTTGATCAAGAAGATATACCAGCCACCGGCATTGTAGATTATAGATATCAGGAGCACGATATAGAAGTTGACAAAGATATTTGGGCAACTGGTTTTCAGATATTACCAGGTAATCGTGAGGTATTACACCATGTTCTCGTAAGTGTTATCTATCCAGATGGATTTATAGAACCAATAGATCGAAGAAGTCCGTGGTTAGATGGACTATTAGCAGCATGGGCGCCAGGTGGAGAAACTGAAGTGTTTCCAGAACATACCGGAAGAGCAATTCCAAAAGGTTCAAAACTTCATTTTCAGATGCATTATACCACTAATGGTAAGGCTCAATCTGATAAATCCACTGTAGGTATATATTACACCGATCAACAACCAGATAACGAATACCTTATGGTTGGTGCATTCAATACTAAGTTACAAATTCCGCCCGGAGAAAAGCGATATGAGAATAAGGCTAAACATTTGTTTGAACATGACGCTACGCTTTATGCATTATTCCCACACATGCACTTTAGAGGAAAAGCTATGAAATTCACAGCACTCTATCCAGATGGCAAAAGAGAAGTTCTATTAAATGTGCCAAACTATAGTTTTAACTGGCAGCGAGGGTATTTGTTCGAAGAGCCTTTAAAATTACCGGCAAGAACTGTTCTTTTTGTCGATGCAGTATTTGATAATTCAAAACAGAATACATTTAATCCAGCGCCTGAAAAAACTGTCTACTGGGGCGACTTTTCATTTGATGAAATGTTGATAGGATACATGAGTTTTGAATACCATCATGGCGGCAAAGCCATCTCAATGAATTAATCGATTTATCAATTAGATTCAAAAGTTTATTGATTAATCCTATTCCGTCTGGTTAACAAAATATTAATTAATCAAGAGGAACATCTGAACTACAGACAATAAGAGTGCAATTAACATCCTGTGCACTTTGATAGTA
>CAZRXJ010000238.1:0-4654 GCA_964604025.1 uncultured Saprospiraceae bacterium
TGATGACTTTCAAGTATCGGCAGGAGGAAGATTTTCGTATTATCAATTTTTAGGCCCACATGACGAGTTTCAATATGAAGATCCAAGTAGACCTTCTTTAAGTACTATATCTTCTGTTGAGACCAAGACTGGGACAATAGCGAGTTATACAAGTATTGAACCTCGCGTTTCTATGAGATTAAACATTGGCGACCACTCAAGTATAAAAGCTGGCTATAGTCGAACATCACAATTTATAAACCAGATATTTAATACAGATAGCCCAACTCCTTCTAGTCAATGGCAATTAAGTACCAGATATGTTGCTCCAATAAGATCGCACAATGTTTCGATAGGCGTTTTCAAAAATTCAGATGACAACGTCTGGGAGACTAGTTTAGAATTTTATGGAAGAAGAATAGATCAACTTTTTGACTATATAGATTTTGCTTCACTTTTGGTAAATGATCATATTGAAACAGACTTACTTAATGGAGAAGGAAGAGCATTTGGAGCAGAAGTAAGTATTAAGAAAAATACTGGTGCGCTCAATGGTTGGCTTAGTTATACTTATGCAAGATCAGAACGAAGAATAGACGGAATCAATAGAGGTGAATGGTATCTAAGTAATTTTGATAAGACACACGACGCTTCGCTGATCCTCAATTACAATCCCAATCAACGTAACACGCTTACGCTCAATGTAAGCTATAGTACTGGTCGACCAGCAACACCTCCAGTTGGAAGTTTTAGTACTGCTAATAATCTTTTGATCCCCATATTCTCTTCACGTAACTCAGGAAGAATACCTGATTACTTCAGGGTCGATATGGCATATACAGTTGGACAAGGATACAAAAAAGATAAAAAGTTTAAGACCAGTTGGACCTTTTCAATTTATAATGTATTAGGAAGACGAAACCCATTTTCAGTTTTCTTTACTAGGTCTACTTTTCAGAGGGTTCAGGCTAATCGATTAGCCATATTGGGATCTGTATTTCCATCACTCACGGTTAACTTTGAATTACAATGATGATATTAAAGTATTCAATACGGATTATACTCTTGATAGGCGTGCTCGCTGTGTCATGTGTCGATCAGATAGATTTTGAAGTGCCTGCAGGACTTAGTGATAGTATAGTTATCCAGAGCAGAGTTGTTAAAGGAGATCCATCATTCGTAGAAGTAGATGTAACAAGATTATTTGATTTTACGGTTGATTCAAGACGACCTGTTAATGTTAGGACTGTTATACTGACAGATGACAATAACAATGAGATGATTCTTGAGACAAGAGTACCAGGTTCATATTTTCAAGTACTCAATGCTTCAACTCCAATACAAGCTGAAGTAGGTCGCGGATATAAGTTGAGAGTAGAGACTTTAGACAATAGGATATTTGAATCCAGTATAGATATCATGCCACCCAATAGAAAGCCACAAAGTCTAAACTTGTCTATAGTACCGCAAAGAGCTATAGATAATATCGGCAATGCCACAGAAGTAGATAAAATTAGATTGGCCATAGACACTGAAGTCAATACAGATACTGACGGAGGGGTGTATTGGGAGATTAGCAATGTCTATAGAGTTACAGATCAAGGCATTAATGACCCTGAGAATGTAATCAAGACTTGCTATGTGGAAGACAATGTCAATGTTGAAGAGATATATGTCTTGGATCCTTCACAATTGCGTGATGGAATTATTTCTGATTTTGAATTAACCTTTGCCAGCATAGATAGAAGACTTGGGGAAGGATTGTTCTATATAGTTAAGCAGTATTCTTTGAGTCAAGGGGCATTCAGATATTGGAGTGGCATCAACATATTAAGTGAAAGAGAGGGCAATATATTTGATGGACCTGTTGGTGAAGTGGAAAGTAACTTCACCAATATCAATGACCCTGAAAGTGTGGCTTTCGGCTATTTCTTTGCGACAGAAGAAGAGGTAATAAGACGACGTGCTGACTTGCCCGAGTTAGCAGGTATACCTTCGATCTGTCCTTCTGAAAGAGCTTGCTTTGCTCCTAATGGAGATTCTTGCATATGTGGACTATGTTGTGATTGTCTTGTTGATCCTAATGCAACTACTGTCCGTCCTGATTTTTTTAATGACTAATATCTCCACTTTGAAATTGTAAGAAAGATGAATCAATTTTATAAACTATGGATAGTGCTTTTTCTAATTGTATGTGCGACTCAGGTTATTAGTGCACAAGATGAAGTCGTATTCCACATGGACAAGCCATTCTATGTGGCAGGCGAGGCTGTATTTTATAAGGCATATCTGCCAGCTACCTTTAATGATGTCAGCGGAAAAGTGAAAGTTGTAGTGGAGTCTTCAGATAAATCTTATCGAGATGAGAGTTTTGTTCAGTTGTCAGATGCGTTTATAACAGGATATTTTAAGATTCCATTTAATATTTCAACTGATGTATACCGCTTTTCATTTTTTGCCTTGGCCAATGGGTCTTTCAAGGCAATAGAATTTACAAATTTTAACATTCCAATATACAATGACTTATCAGAAGAAGGATTAAAACCTATATTCCCGAAAGCCAATACTTCAGCGATTGCAATCACTGATAGTGATAACCTAAAGATTAATATTGACAATACGTTTCACAATGTCAGAGATGAGGTCTCAGTGAAGATTTCATTGACTGATCCAAGTGGTAAGTCAGTTCCGGCCAATGTCTCTGTGGCAGTAACAGATGCTTCATTGCTTGGAAATACCGCAGACGGTCTCACTGTTTTTTCAAGACCACTTACAATTGGAGGAGGTGTTAATTTAGGATTTGATGAAAGAATCTTTGTTCAAGGTACGATCACCAATGAAAAGGAAGAACCAGTGAGTGTAAGTGTTATAGGTGCATATAATGCCATTGAGAATAAGATGTATTATACCAAGTCTAATAAAAATGGAAACTTCACCCTTTTGATGCCAGACCAAAAAGGCGCACATACGTTACAGGTTGTTGGTTATTTGTATGACGAATATGATGACACTAAAATTATAAAAAGCGAACCTCATTCGATAACTGACAATGTGAACTTTACCAATGCATATGATGCAGACGTGCAAAATTATATTACTTCAAGTAATAAGCGAAAGAGGATTTATCAGTATTTCAATCAATTAGAAAGTGACATCGAAGTTGATCCAATAACAATTGATAGAAACGATGTCAAGCCCAACAAAAGTTATAAAGTAAAAGAATATGTTTCTTTTGAAAATGTAGGCCGGTTTTTCACAGAGATATTAGGGACTCAATTGGATTTTATTAAAGATGGAGATGAGATTACAGCAAGAACTTACAATCCAGAAAGTAATCGAAGTAGAGGAAGAAAGAACTTTGAATATCTCGCCAGGTCACCTGTGTTTATAGTAGACGGAAAGATGACCAAGGATGCAGAATTTATTTACAATATGAAGTTAGACAATATTGAAAAGATAGACTTGTACTTCGATTGGAGAGATATCACAAAACAATTTGGCACTTTTGGAGAGTTCGGTTACGTGGTCATCACAACTAACTTAGCTGATGTTAGCATACCAGCATCCGACAGTGAAGATATTATCACCTATAACGGATTACAACCAAGCGTATCCTATCCAGTAGCCATTAAAAATATAGAAAAGAATATCCCCGTATTCAAACCAACAGTATACTGGAATCCAACAATAAAACTTAAAAAATCATCTGGCGTCAATGTCGACTTTAAGGCTTCTGATGACTTTAGTACATTTATAATCACCGTAGTAGCACAGACCGAAGATGGTCAAGTGGTAACAGGAACAACATCTTATAAGACTATCACTAATCAATAAGAGCTACAAGGTCAATATGGTATCCGCCAACTGAATCCAAGGTTATAGTAATTGGATCGTTGAGTGATACCTGATCCTATTGAAAAGTCAAATTGTAAGTTGTCCTTGTATAAGTACACAAATCCCGTAGAGAAATTAGAAGTCCAAGTTTCAAATTCTTCATACCCCCCAAAAAGCTCTGCATAGTATCCTAATTTTTGCGTCAGCGCAAAGCCTACTGCCCAGGTATATACAAAGTTTCCATTGCTGCCTGCTTCAGTTAACTCATAACCAAAGTTGTATGCCGAAGATATGTTCTCACTGATGTCATGCTCTATGTTGATTCTATTAACAGTTCCCCAGCTGTCTGATGTAGTATGGATAGATCCATTGGGTGCGATCAGGTGTCCTAGATATGCGATATCTATAGGGCCAGTGAGCAGTTTGTATTTTAAGCCTATCTGTATGTCAGTAGTGCCAAGTTGATTACTATCAAAACCTCTTCTTGGTGCACTCACGATTTCAGTTACTATCCTTAATTCTAGTTTGTCAGATACACCGTACCGAAAGAGATTAGTAAGTAGTGTCCATTCGCCGCCTGTGTTGGTATCATCATATTGAGTTCCTGCCTCCCACTGTAGGTGATATTGAGGGACTATCATGGCAGATTCGGTCTGATCGGGTCGATCTGTGATTAGCTCTTGCGCTGATATATATTGAGACGATATCAGAAATGTTGAAAGGAGCACAAACCAATATTTCATTTAGGCAAATAATTATTTTAGACAAATCTAAAAATAAATTTTCAGATAAACTTAAAATATTAAAAGTTAGCCTTAAGACCAAGATTGAAAGTTCTGGG
>CAZRXJ010000239.1:0-4625 GCA_964604025.1 uncultured Saprospiraceae bacterium
GCCCCCCCGGGAACCCCGTGGGCCAAGCAGCTGCGCAAGATGAAAAAGAAGATCCTGATTACTTACCCGTTGAGTCAAAAGCGTCTCGATGCGCTTAGTGATATCCATGAAGTGCGTTGTATCAAAGCAATATCATCTAGGTATGAAGAAGTCTTAGCAAGCGTTACAGAATATGATGCCATCCACTGTATAGGTTTGAAAGCGGACAAGCAGATCATGGACAAAGGTGATCGACTTCAGATCATATCCAATTATGGCGTAGGTTATGACAACATAGATGCAGACTACGCAAAAATTAAAGGTATCGCTGTTGCAAATACTCCTCTTTCTACATCAAGAGCAACTGCAGAATACACTCTTGGACTTATCCTTAGCTTACTTAGGAAAATCACCATAAACGACAAGAAGTTGCGCCAAGGGTTACTCACAGACTGGTCGCAATCAGGTCAATCTGGCAACTCTCTTTTTGGAAAGACACTGGGCATATTTGGTATGGGTAGGATCGGCAAGGAAGTAGCAAGAAAGGCCCTTGCCTTTGGTATGAAGGTGATATATTATAGTAGAACGAGATTAAGCGGGCAAGATGAAGAAAAATACAACGCAACATATTTATCATTTGATGATCTGATGTCCCAGTCCGACATAGTGAGCATCCATGCCCCATTGACTTCAGATACTCACCATATCATCAATTTAGAAAAATTGAAATTAATGAAACCAACTGCATGGTTGGTTAATACTGCCAGAGGAAACCTCATCGACCAAAAAGCTATAATTGAGACCTTAGTCAACAAAGAAATTGCAGGTGCGGCGCTCGATGTTTTTGCAGATGAACCACACATACCCCAAGCCTTGTTAAAGATGGATCACGTCTTACTTAGTCCCCATAATGGAACAGGCACTTATGAAGATCGAAGCGACATGTTCGCTGAGTCTTTTCAAAACATTATTGACTTCTTTGATGGTAGAGAGTTTGTTGGGAGGGTGTGTTGATTGTATTACAATTTGATCTCTTTTTTTATGCCATATGATCATGACTACTATGAATAGTTGTAGCGATTGAAAAGTATGATTATCATTGAGGACAACTATATCTGTACAGTATGTTCAAAAACATTATTCTATTTTTATTGATCTTGACCATGTCATGCCAACCCAAACAACCCAAGGGCGTTGACGATGGTGTATCTCACACACTTGCTGATTATAGAAAAGCACATATCTCCGATCTGGTTTATGATTTAGCTTTTGAAATACCTGCGACAAAAACTGTTGATATACCTGCGCGTATTGTTTTATCTTTTCATCTGGATGACGCTGGCGATGATCTCCAGATAGACTTCAAAGAAGAAAGAGACCATATACTTGACATAGATGTTAATGGTCGAAAAGTTGACATCGACTTTAGATCTGAACACATAGTCATAACTAGAAAATATTTAACACATGGGCATAACCAAATATCAATTGATTTTATAGCGGGCAATCAAAGTCTCAATCGCAACGACGATTATCTCTATACCTTGCTCGTTCCAGATCGCGCCAGAACAGTCTTCCCACTTTTTGATCAACCTAATCTCAAAGCAACATATAACTTATCACTTACTATCCCAGAAGATTGGAAAGCTCAAGCGAACGGGCCCTTGATCAATACTGAAGTACTCAATAGTGGAATGAGAAAATTAGAATTTGGAAAGACTAAGCCTATAAGTAGTTACTTGTTCGCCTTCACCGCTGGAGCATATCAAGAAGCCATCTCTGAAGATGGCAATATGACTATGCTGTATAGAGAGACAGATGAAGAAAAAGTCGAAAGAAACATCCCTGAGATTTTTGAATTGCACAAGGCATCATTGGATTGGCTTGAAGATTATACGGAGATAGATTATCCTTTTCAGAAATTTGATTTTGCTTTGATTCCATCTTTTCAATATGGAGGGATGGAACATGTTGGAGCGATATTCTATAATGAACGATCATTGATGTTGGATAAAGAAGCCAGTATCAATCAGCAGTTGCGTCGAGGATCTCTCATCGCTCATGAGACCGCTCATATGTGGTTTGGTGATCTGGTGACCATGGAATGGTTTGATGATGTATGGCTTAAAGAAGTCTTTGCCAACTTTATGGCTGCAAAGATTGTCAACCCTTCTTTCCCAGAAGTTGATCATGATCTACGATTTCTACTAGCGCACTACCCTACAGCTTATGGTATCGATAGATCAAAAGGGCGTCATCCTATACAGCAAGAACTACTCAATCTTAACAATGCAGGAACACTTTATGGCGGCATCATCTATCAGAAAGCACCCATAGTCATGCGCATGCTAGAAAGGATGATCGGCAAAGCATCATTTCAAGAAGGATTGCAAGAGTATCTTACAACCTATAGTTATGCCAATGCTACTTGGGACGATTTGATCTCCATCATGCAAAAACGAACAGAAGTTAATCTTGATCAGTGGAATACTGATTGGGTAAAAAGTGCTGGCATGCCTGTCATTGACATCAATAAAACAACCGTTGATGAAAAAACAAATTATAACTATACCAACAACAATCCTTCCTTACTCTGGCCTCAAGTGATTACAGTTGCTCTTGAAGAAAACATAACAGAACAATTAAACATAGATTCAAAAAAATCGACTTTTGAAACATCAGATAATAGCCCAGTTTCATATTACAATTATAAAGGTGAAGGATATGGATACTTTAGATATCCTGACGAAGACTTGACAACCTCTTTAGAACGCGTCAACAATATCAAAAACGATCAAGAAAGAGCTGGCGAATGGGTTGCGCTATGGGAAGAATTATTGAATGGCAGACTTGACAAACAAGCATACCTAAAACAACTATATGTAGGTATCGATCGAGAGCACAATCCGCTACTTATCAATTATATATCTACACACGTCAGAACGATATATTGGAATTTGCTAGATAGAAGCGAAAGAGATGTATTAGCGTCGACCTTAGAAAATATTGTGTGGGCTCGACTTTCAATTGAAAAGAATAACTCTATTAAAAGAGCACTGTACAATACCTATGTATCTATAGCTCAAAGCGCCGCAGGCCATGCCAATCTAGTAAGACTCTGGAATGATGAAGCTACTGAGATTGACTTAAATCTTTCTAACCGTGACAAAGAAAATCTTGTTTCTGCTATTAAGTTAAGAGACATAGAAAACGCTGATGTTTTGTATGATCAACAATTAGAAAGCATGACTAATCCTGACGATGTAAAGAGAATGGAATTTGTAAGAGATGCACTTTCTAATAATGTAACTACAAGGGATAGTTTTTTTGAATCGTTAAAAGAAGAAGAAAACAGGAGTCAAGAAAGATGGGTGCTTACTGCACTTACTTTTCTACATCACCCTCTTCGCCAATCTACATCTAAGCACTATGTATTATCATCTTTAGAATTATTGGAGGAGATACAGACTACAGGAGACATCTTCTTCCCTAAGAGATGGTTAGACAACACACTTGGATCGTATAGCGACACAGAAACAAAGAATGTCGTAAATACATATCTAAAAGAACATTCAGATCTATCCGATAATCTAAAGAATAAGATATATCAAGCTGCCGATATGCTTTTGAGGGCTGATCAGGTGATCTAACTGTCATCTCTAATGATAAATCAGTTTTTAGTTTAGCTGTTGTAGGTCTTGTTAATGTGAGTTGGTTCTGAGTAAAATCATGAAGATTTAATTACCTTCCTTTTTACAAAATCCAACCCGCTATGAAAAGAATACTAACGCTAACGTTAATCCTGCTTATCAGTGTAGCACTTACTGCACAAAGAGGAAAAAAGAAAAAGAAAGATAAAGAAATGGCATCGACTGCTAAAGTCGACAAAGGCCTGCTATCTTCTAAACATCTCTCTGCCTTCAAATGGCGAGCTATTGGGCCGGCATTTGCTTCAGGCAGAATCGCAGATATAGCTGTTCATCCTGATCATGAACATACTTGGTATGTAGCTACAGGTTCAGGAGGTGTATGGAAGACTTCTAACTCTGGGACGACATGGCAGTCTATCTTCGATGGACAGTCCACTTACTCAACTGGATGTATCACTATAGATCCACATAATCCACATCGCATATGGCTCGGAACGGGTGAGAATGTCGGTGGACGACATGCTGCTTGGGGAGATGGTATTTACCTAAGTGAAGACGATGGCAATACTTGGAAGAATATGGGTCTTGAAGGAACACAACATCTATCTGAGATAATCGTGCATCCTGAAGATGCACAAACGATATGGGTCGCTGCACAAGGACCCCTCTGGAATAAAGGTGGAGAAAGAGGATTCTACATGTCACAAGATGGAGGAAAAACATGGGGACGTACCCTTGGAGATGATGAATGGACAGGGGTTACGGACATAGCCGTTGATCCTCGTGATCCTGATATCATATACGCCGCCACGTGGCAAAGACATAGAACTATTGCTGCCTATATGGGTGGAGGACCCAAATCAGGAATCCACAAGAGTACAGATGGCGGTATAAACTGGACTAAACTTACCACTGGTCTACCTTCTGGTAATATGGGTAAAATAGGAATCGCCATATCCCCTCAAAAACCAGATATCATCTACGCGGCTATAGAAC
>CAZRXJ010000240.1:0-4618 GCA_964604025.1 uncultured Saprospiraceae bacterium
TAAAGTCTTTAGCGCTGGAGATATGCGACGTGGTCAATCACTTGTTGTATGGGCAATCAGCGAAGGAAGAGAATCTGCAATTGAGGTAGATCGCTTTTTGTCAGATGGAAAAACAAGGCTCAATTCTAAGTCCTATTCGAAACTTTTGGTATAGTATCTTGTGTTCTCTATTATTGTAGGTAGTTATTACATATTATGGAAGCAACAATAGACAGTACATTAAAGCAAGGCCGAGATTCATTTGCTAAAGCAATTGATCATCTGAAGAGTGAACTTCAGAAGATACGAGCAGGAAAAGCATCACCATCGATGCTCAAAGGTATAATGGTTGATTACTATGGCAACCCAACATTGTTGACACAAGTAGCTAATGTCGCTACTCCCGATGCTCGGACACTATCCATACAGCCTTGGGAGAAAAACATGTTAGGCCCCATCGAACAAGCGATATTTGGAGCTAATCTTGGTCTCACTCCAATGAATGATGGCGAATACGTGCGTATATCAATACCCCCGTTGACTGAAGAAAGAAGAAAAGACCTCGTCAAACAATGTAAAGTATTGGGTGAAGATGCTAAGATCTCATTGAGAACAGCACGACATAAGATGATCGACTTTATCAAAAAAGAGGTAAAAGATGGTTATCCTGAAGATGCTGGAAAAAAGAAAGATGCAGAAGTTGAGGGTATGGTGAAAGACACGACTAAGAAAGTAGAAGATCTATTGTCTGCTAAAGAAAAAGAAATCATGACTGTCTAGTGTCATGCGTCAAGATTGTAATTATACTTTTCCAGTTTTAATTTTTTGCCATTCCATCTGGCGTAAGTGAAATAAGACATCCAATCACCAAGATTGCAGTATACAGATGATCCATTAGATAATACTTCTTGGATGGGATTGTGATTGTGCCCACTGATAAAGAAGTCAATGTTCTTTTCATTGCAGATGACTTCGGCATAAGACTTAATGTTATCATACTCAACTACTGATTGTCCGGTGTGATGTCTGCTTCGGCCGCTCATTATTTGCATCAACGGTAGTCCGATAGTAGGGTGAATTATAGAGTAAAGCCATTGTGCTACGCGATTACGCAGTATGGACTTTATAAACTTGTAATAGTTGTCACCTTTGCCTAATCCATCCCCATGTGCTACGAAAAATGATGCCCCGTCTATCTGATGGATAACTTCATGATCATGAACAATCAGGCCTAATTCTTCTTGAAAATAAGTATATATCCACATGTCGTGGTTACCCTTAAAGTAATGGATATCGATCCCTTCATCACTGAGCTCAGCTAACTTCCCGAAGAGTCGTACATATCCTTTAGGGATGACCTTCTTGTACTCAAACCAATAGTCGAATATGTCTCCAACAAGGTATATGGTTTTAGCATCAGATCTGATTGACTCTAACCAACTGACGACAATGCGCTCGCGAGTTTTAGAAGTTATGGCTAAATCTACTCCAAGATGAAAATCCGAAGCAAAATATGTGTTGGTTTTATTCAATATATTGTTAATAGCGCCCAAAATAGAGTATTAGGATTTTGTATAGGCCATTAATGCATTTTTTTGAGAAATAAGACCTCAGAATTGATGAACAAAGTAATAATTTTCTTATTTAGCAATTTGTCAGAATGTAGGCAGCGCGAACAACATCAATTGAAGTAGAATGTATGGTCCTGACTGCTATAATATGAGAACGTAAAAAGTAATGTGAGTGAAGAAATTATTTGATTTTAGTCATTTTAAGGGCGATTTATTTGGTGGGCTTACAGCCGGGATTGTAGCACTTCCATTAGCTCTTGCTTTTGGTGTGAGTTCTGGATTGGGTCCGACTGCCGGACTTTATGGAGCTATTTTTATTAGCTTTTTCGCAGCCTTGTTTGGTGGCACGAATACGCAGATATCCGGACCTACGGCACCGATGACAGCTGTAAGTATGGTAATCATCGCCACGTTAGTAGCTGCCAATGAAGGAGATGTAGAGAAAGCATTGCCTATCATATTAGCTATATTTCTACTATCAGGACTGATGCAAATTGTCTTGGGAATTATTGGATTAGGAAAATATATCAGATATATACCTTATCCAGTAGTATCTGGATTTATGACGGCTATTGGGGTGATCATCTTGGTGACTCAGATATTACCTGCTGTTGGTTATTATGTGAAGGATGATGTAGAGTACATCAACCAGTTTAAGCCAATGGCAGAAGAAATGATACTTGAAAACATATTAAGAGAAGAAGCCGGTGAAGGTATTCTTGTACTTGAGGATTTTGAAGAAACTATAGAAAGAGCCCAAAACATCACTCCCGCTCAGATATTGAAAGAGTCTCAGACATTGGCAAGTAAAGAGGCATCAGGGGTTATAGGAACATTCAAAGTTTTGACCCGAGCGCTATCTAATATAAATTGGTTGGAATTGCTAATAGCGCTGGGAACAATTATTATCATCTTTGGTTTTAAACGGATTACAACAGCTGTCCCAAGTACGCTTGTTGCACTTGTTGTTATGTCTGGCATAGCAGTAGGTTTTAACCTAGACTATATAACGATTGCCAGGATACCTGAGGGTATCCCTAAACCTAATATGGGGATCTTCACCGAGTTTAGCCTTAGCTCCATTGCTCCATATATTTTCACAGCATTGACATTGGCCTTTTTAGGTGCAATTGATTCATTGCTTACATCTGTTGTAGCTGACAACATGACCAAGACAAAGCATAAGCCTAATCAAGAATTAGTAGGACAAGGAATAGGAAATAGTATTGCTGCTGTATTTGGAGGATTGCCGGGTGCCGGCGCGACAATCAGAACAGTGGTTAATATCAATGCAGGAGGTAAGACTCGACTGTCTGGTATGATAGCTGGAGTATTACTCCTATTTATATTATTATCGCTTGGACCTATAGCATCTAAGATTCCAGCGGCAGTTCTTGCTGGTATTTTGATAACAGTAGGCATCAGTGTTATGGACTTCAAAGGCCTCAAGGCCATTCCTAATATGCCGAGGGCTGAAGTAGTGATCATGCTCATTGTTCTAGTCCTTTCTTCAGTGTGGAATCTAGTTTATGCAGTGGGTATAGGATTGGTTATAGCATCATTGATGTTTATGAAGAAGATAGGAGACTTGACTGCTGAAAGATCACGGATTACTTCTCTTAATGATGAAGATGAAGAGGCATGGGAAGACGAACATGACTTTCCAGTTAAGTTCAAAGAAGAGGTGTTTATTAAGCATGTCAATGGTCCACTTTTCTTTGGTTCTACAAGTGAATTTCAATCTCTGGCCAATCAAATTCCACACACTGCAACCCACGTTGTTATGAGATTAGAAAGGATGCCATATTTAGATCAATCTGGACTTTATGCCTTTGAAGATATTCTTCAGGATTTAGCAAAACTAGACATTCCCGCTTTAATGGTAGGTCTACAAAGCCAACCACGATACATGTTAGAGAGGATAGATATCATCCCAGATCTAATGCCTGAAGAGTACATATTTGAAGATTTTGATAAGTGTCTGAATTGGATCAATGACAATGTTGAAGACATAATCACACTCCCTTAAAAAATGATTACTATGGTTCAGACGAAAAAATCACAGAGCAAGATTACACCACAGAAAGCACTTGATATGTTGATGGAAGGTAATATTCGATATATTGAGAATAGAGGTGGGATAAGGGACTTGCAGGATCAAGTAAAAAAGACTAGTAAAGGTCAATATCCTTTTGCAGTGATATTAAGTTGTATAGATTCAAGAGTGCCTGTTGAGTTGGTTTTTGATCAAGGAGTTGGTGATGTCTTTAGTACTAGATTAGCAGGTAATGTCGTCAATGAAGATGTGTTGGGTTCTCTAGAGTATGCATGCAAGGTAGCTGGATCAAAGATTGTACTTGTCTTAGGCCATAGCAGTTGTGGAGCTGTCACATCAGCATGTAAGGATGTCAAACTTGGAAATATAACACCACTATTATCCAAGATAAGGCCAGCGGTTAAGAAGGTTATGAAGAAAGGTGATAGCTTGACGGCTGGCAAAATTCAAGAAGTGTCTATAACTAATGTAGCACTTGGCATAAGTCGGATTAAAAAAGAAAGTAAGATACTTGCTGAGATGGAGAAAAAGGGTGAGATCAGCATCGTTGGCGCTATGTATGATGTCAAAGACGGCAGAGTAAGCCTGATATAACAGACAAGAAGTATTTGCATATTAATGCGATCATCGTTTTTCTAATTACTTTTCAATCGTGATATTGAGGGAAATTAGAAATTATGGAGCTCAGTCTTTTTGGAAAGAACGCGCTGGTCTGTGGCGCTTCAAGAGGTATAGGTAAAGCAGCAGCTATAGAATTAGCATACTTAGGAGCTAACATAACGTTGGTATCGAGAAGCGCCGATAAGATGTCGGATGTCATCAAAGAGATGGACATGGATATTGATAAAGGACAAGACCACGATTTTCTTGTGGCAGACTTTACCGACCCCATAGATCTTAGAAAGAAAGTCAAAGGCCTAGTGCTTAAAAGACCCTATCATATTCTAATAAACAATACAGGAGGTCCACGAAGGGGCTCTATTTTAGATGCCAGTTTAGAACAATTCGAAAA
>CAZRXJ010000241.1:0-4606 GCA_964604025.1 uncultured Saprospiraceae bacterium
AACTGCTTTGCAACGCCAATATTGCAAAAACCCATGTTGCATGGTGCTGATCTTGTGATTCATTCGGCAACTAAATGGACTGATGGTCAAGGAAGAGTACTAGGAGGAATTGTAGTTGGAAAAAAAGAATATACCCAACCTATATTTGACTTCCTGAGAAGAACAGGAGCTTCATTGTCTCCGTTCAATGCATGGCTGCTCAGCAAAAGCACTGAGACCTTAGCAATAAGGATGGAAAGACATTGTACTAATGCGCTTCAACTTGCCGAGTATTTAGAAAATCATTCTAAAATATCTAAGGTGCGCTATCCTTTTTTATCTTCTCATCCTCAATATGATCTGGCTAAAAAACAAATGAGCGCAGGAGGAGGAATTATAACTATAGACCTTGGGCAATCAAAAAGTGAAGTCTTCAAATTTATAAACAAACTAACTATACCAAGCCTCACGGCCAACTTAGGTGATAGTCGAACTATAATAACTCATCCTGCAACAACTACTCATAGTAAACTATCAAAAGAAGAACAAGAAGCTGCAGATATATACATGTCGACTATAAGATTGTCCGTAGGCTTAGAAAATATTGAAGATCTTATAGAGGATTTTGACAGTGCATTAAGTGAATTGTCATGAGTACTAGTTCGCTGATTTTAAAAGAAGCTTTGTCATTGGAGATGGGTGGCAAGTTAGAACAACCGGAAGTCTATTACTCGACTTATGGCAAGCTCAATGCTGAGAAAAGCAATGTCGTACTCGTATGTCATGCACTCACGGCCAGCAGTGATGTTGAAGATTGGTGGTCAGGTTTGTTTGGTACACAAAAGGTCTTCGATTCAGAAAGAGACTTTATAATTTGCATCAATAACTTGGGATCACCTTATGGCACATCATCTCCTAAGAGCTTAAACCCAGAAGGGGAAAGATATGGGCTTCAGTTTCCAGCATATACGCTTCGAGACAATGCGAGGCTGCATATAAATCTATTGAATCATCTTGGTATTGAAAAGATTAAACTGATAATCGGAGGATCTTGCGGTGGCAATATAGCACAAGAGATCGCTATCATGCTTGGTGATAAAGTGGATCAGATGATTGTTATGTGTTGCAGTACATACGAGACACCATGGGTGATAAGTATACATGAATCACAACGGATAGCGCTTCAGGCTGATCCAAGTCTAGAAGACAAGTCTGACTCAGCTGGCAAAAATGGTCTAAGAGGTGCAAGGGCTTTTGCCCTTCCTTTTTACAGATCTCATCGATCCTTTATAGTTAGACAATCAGAAGAGAGCATAGACAAGATGGATGATTTCAAGGCATCCAGTTATGTGCGTTATCAAGGAGAGAAGTTCGTTAATAGATATGACGCTCATTGCTACTATAAGCAACTGACAGCGCTCGATACACATAATATCGGAAGGGGAAGAGAGAGTATAATATCAGCTTTACAAGACATATCAGCTAGTACCTTGGCTATAGGATTTAGTTCAGATCTTTTGATTCCAGTTGTAGAACAAAAGATGATTGCTGAGTACATCGCGGATGGTACCTATATTGAGATAGATACGATATATGGTCATGACGCATTCTTAATAGAGACAGAGAAGATACAATCTGCGATTGATCATTGGAAAATAGAAAAGTCCTAATGGAAATATGCACCTACCAAACTCTTATTGCCTACAAAAAGACTCAACATGGCATGTATCTCAGAGATGATAAAAACGAGGAAGTCTTACTCCCAACTAAATATGTACCCAATAATCTCAAAATAGATGATAAGATAGATGTGTTCATATACTATGATAGCCAAGATCGAGAGGTTGCCACTACTCAAAAACCATCAATAAACCCATATGGATTTGCATATTTGGATTGTGTAGACATTGCTCCATTTGGGGCATTTATGGACTGGGGATTAGATCGCGACCTGCTTATCCCTAATGCCGAACAATCTTATCCGTTGAAGGTAGGTCAATCATACCTGACTTATTTATTTGTGGATGAACACGACCGAATAACAGGTACGACCCATGTAGATCGATGTTTTTCTAATGAGGACTTTGATTTAAAAATTGGGGATGAAGTGGACCTGCTGGTTTATCAGTTTACCGATATGGGTGTCAAGGTCGTGATTGATGATACATACGGAGGATTATTATATCGAGACCAAGTTCAATCTCCATTAAGACATGGCGATAAAGTAAAAGGTTATATCAGTAAGATTAGAGCCGAAAATAAGATTGATGTGTCCCTCCATAGATTTGGATACAATAAGGTTATCGATAACAAAGACAAAGTCTTGGACAAGTTGAAAAAGGCTGGAGGGTTCTTACCGCTACATGATAAAAGTGAGCCAGATAAAATCAAGCATCATCTCCAGATAAGTAAAAAAGTGTTCAAAAAAGTTATCGGAGGTCTATATAAAGAAAAGAAAATTCGGATTGAGCCAGAAGGCATCTATATTATCCAATAGTCAAAGATAGGATTGCTTAGGCTTTAGAGAGTTTTAAGGCCTTGAGTAACTCTTCCTTATGGTCAAAGATCCTTATAATGTAGACACCTTTCTTAAGATCTTCTACATTAAAGAACTTGTTACGACCCATCGGAACTTTGCGGATTTGCTTACCAATTACATTGTTGATGGTGATGTATTTGACGGAAGTAGCAGGAATAGAGATTGTAAACCGATCATTGGCGGGATTAGGGAATATTTTCAGATTCGCTATTTCCTCCTTCAGATCTATCTTCGATTGTCCAATGGACAACACTTGTGCAGTACTACTTAAAGCGTAGCAGCAAAGTAATAGTCCAAATAATAGCCGAAGATAAAAATGCTTCATACGATGTAAATATACATGGTTAGGTCTATCTCTATGCCTAAAGTATTGTTAAAAAGTAATTTATCTTGTATTAATACTCTTGACGACACAATAAATAATTAATGTCAAATATAATAATTAATTATAATATGTAATCTATTGGCTAACATCATTTTACTTTATGTCAATTTCAACCTTAAAGTACTAAGCACGTGGCGAAAAATAGCACGGGTAAATTCTAGGTAATCTAAAAGACTTTCTATTCAAAAAAAAGTGGTGTATACGTGAAGCCATAAGAATAGGAAGTTATCTTTAGGCTTAACGCTCTCGTAAATCGTTTCATCAGACAATCAGGTATGAATATAGTTATTATAGGTAACGGTATAAGTGGTATATCAACAGCCCGTTGGCTCAGGAAGCTCAGTGATCACAAGATTACAGTGATATCATCAGAATCAGATCATTTTTATTCGCGTACTGCTCTTATGTACATATATATGGGGCATATGCGGTATCAAGATACCAAGCCCTACGAAGATTATTTCTGGGAGAAGAACAGGATCGATCTTGTCAGAGGACATGTAACTGAAGTAAATTATGACAACAAAGTATTGTCTCTTGATGATGGCAAGTCAATCCAATATGACAAACTGGTCTTTGCTCTGGGATCCAAGTCTAACAAATTTGGCTGGCCTGGTCAAGATCTCAATAGAGTCACTGGGTTATATAATCTTCAAGACCTTGAGAAGATAGAATCATTCAGTGAAGGTCTCAATAGAGCTGTTATAGTTGGTGGAGGTTTGATCGGCATAGAACTAGCCGAGATGTTTCACTCTAGACATATACCTGTGACTATGTTTGTACGAGAAGAGAGTTTCTGGGATGCAGTGCTCCCAAAGGAAGAATCTCAGATGATCACCCGTCATATATTGAAGAATGGTATAGATCTTCGATTGCAGACCAATCTGCAGGAGATAGTTGACGATGGCAATGGCAATGCATGCGCCGCTGTAGCTAAGGAATCCGGAGATAAGGTAGATTGTGGTTACGTGGGATTGACAGCAGGAGTGAGCCCAAATGTAGGATGGTTAAAAGAAACAGCACTTGAGATAAAAAGAGGGATAGTAGTCAACAAAAAATTAGAAACTAATATCCCAGATGTCTATGCTGTTGGAGATTGTGCAGAACAGTCTAATCCGCTACCTGGAAGAAGAGGTGTAGAAGCGATATGGTATACAGGACGCATGATGGGTGAGACAGTTGCCTATAATATATGTGGACATGATATCTCGTATAATCCAGGTATATGGTTCAATAGTGCCAAGTTTATCGACATCGAGTATCAAGTATATGGAGAAGTATTAGCAAAGCCTAAAGAACATCATAAAGCACTCTACTGGGAACATGAAGATGGAGAGAAGAGTGTCCGTATCCTATATGATATCAACGATGAATCAATTGTTGGTTTTAACTTGATGGGCGTGCGGTTTAGACATGAAGTCTGTGAAAAATGGCTTCGTGAAAAAGCAAATATTAAAGAAGTAATTGCCAATCTAACTATGGCGAATTTTGATCCCGAATTTTATAAAAAACATGAACAGGAGATAACCAAAAGTTTTAGTAATCAATGTGATCTTAATTTTTCTGCTCCTATTAATTCTAATCTTGATCGGGTACTATCATTTTTAAAAGCATAAATCATAATATAATGTCAGAAGTTTATAAGAGCATGTCTATATCCAATCCTCATCCGCCATTTGAAGATGGGATTCAAAAAGTCATGG
>CAZRXJ010000242.1:0-4548 GCA_964604025.1 uncultured Saprospiraceae bacterium
AATCTTAGCAAATTCAACAAGTTGATTGCACCTTCACCTACAAGCCCCGGTATGCCAGCTGCATCACCGGGTCAAACTGGAAATTATATGGGTTGGCAGATTGTAAAAGCATTTATGAAACGCTATCCAAAGACGACTATTCAAGAGTTAATTCATCTTGGCGATGCTCAGAAATTGCTAGATTTATCTAAATACAAACCTGATCGATGACCTTATTCTTTTTCAATCTCAGGAGCAACTAAAGGCGTGTTAGTCTGGAAGTCATAAAGGGTTAAAAACCTAATTCGATAATGTGTCTGCCACATCTCCCATAATGCTTGATAATAACTTTGTTCCGCTTTAGCATATTCTTGAATGGCAATGTTAAGATTAGTGGCATCTTGTTTACCCAGTTGATATCTTTTCTTAGCTATATCTTGTCTTTTATCTGCTATCTCCAATGCTGTCTTTGCAAGTACTAATCTGTTTCTGACTAAATCTAATTGTTCTATTGTGACTTCTATGTCTCTTTTAAAACTAATCTTTTCTTCTTGGATCAAGAGTTCTTCTAATTCAATTCCTGATTCTGCTATCTTACGTTGAGCCTTAGTACGTCCCCAATCAGCAATTGGAATATTGATACTCAACTGAAAACTCTCTTGATCATTTAGTCCTTTAAAGACATTACTGATACTTCTTGCAGAATTGGTCAGACCAAATCGACCATTCAAGTTCAGTTCTGGTTTGTTGGCTTGCTTTGCTTGTTCTAATTCAAGTTGTGCATTTTTGATTCTCAGACTAAAGTCTATTATATCACTTCTGTTTTGATTAGCAAACATTAAGGCTCGATCGATATTGATGATGTATTCTTCGATTTCTCCAGGGGCGCTCAATTCAAATCTTACCTTTTCTTTAATTCCAAGATAATCTCTGAGAAGCTCTGTATTAATTTGTTTTTCTTGTTCTAGATTAGAGACTTGTGCATCTGCATTAAGAGCGCTGAGGCCAACTTGCAACATTTCAGTTTCTCCTATACGCCCTAGGTCAAATCTCTTTCTTGCTGTCAACGCTAAACTGTCCAGATAAACTTGGTTTTCAAGTGCTGTCTTTAGATTGAGTTCTGTCTGATACAACTCAAAGAAGCGATTGACTACTTCGACAGCAATCATTTCGTATTCTTCAATATATCTTTTTTCTGCTTGCTCGTATTGCAATTTCATTAACTCTTGATTCCACTTGATTTGATTAAATTGAAAAAGCGGTTGGTTGAATCCAATACTTAAAGGAGTAGTAAGATATGAGTTGGACCTTTCTTGAGTACTTGTACCAAATAAATCCAACCTTTCAAAATCAGTTCTTACAGAAAAAGAGCCTCCCGTCTGCGGAATAGCTTGAAATACTTGAAGGCCAAGAGAATTTCTCATAAAAGACCTATTGACAAACGCTTCTTCTCCAGTAGGCAATGTAATAGAGTTGATCACTCGACTAATGTCAGGCAGTGTAGCATTGAGAGAGAACTGAGGTTTGAACCCTGCATCGAATGAGATGTTACGCCAATATTGATTTTCTAATCTTGTCTTGGCTACCAGGGCAGCACTAGAGCCTGATTTTGCAGTTTCTATTAGCTCAATTATATCTGCTTGTATAACCAGCTGACTATTGAGCCTGGAAGGCAAGAATGAACAAGTAAATAAAAATACACAAAAGAAAAAAGATATTTGCTTGATTAACATCATGATAGATTCTAATTTCTGATGGCAGTAATAGGGTCAAGATTAGCAGCTTTCTGTGCAGGAAGAATACCAAAGATAAGCCCAACAGCAAATGAAATAGCAAAAGAAACAAAGACTGAGACACCTGATACTATAGCATTAATATCTGCGTACTGACCGATTATCTCCGCTCCCAATACACCTAAGATAACGCCTATCAGCCCTCCAGCCAAACTAATTAGAACTGCCTCCAATAAAAATTGTAAAATGATGTCTTTTCTTTTTGCTCCCAGCGATCTTCTTACACCTATCTCTTTAATGCGCTCTAATACGCTCGATAACATGATATTCATTATGCCTATGCCACCCACTAACAAACTGATTCCTGCGATGATCGCTAATACCAGGTTAAGTGTCTCTTGTGTGCTTTGTTGTTGTTTGACTAACAACTCTGGTACACTAACATGAAAGTCCGCCTGATCATTATGCTTTCTTAACAGTAGTCTTTCAACAAGTGATGCTGACGATTCTATTTTGTTGATATCATCAATCTTAACAATAACACGATCGAGTTGATGATAATTAGAAATTTTTTTATCTCTTTCTCTTCTACTGATGTCTTCTGCACTTACATAAGATCGATCTTCATATCGTAGGAAGAAGGTCTGTATAGGTATGAAGACGTCTTTAGCAAATGGACTTACAGATAATCTTTCTTGATGCTCCTTAGATATGATACGCTTTTCAAGAACACCGATAACTTTTAACCCTACACCATTGGCCTTGATATATTGGCCTATTGGGCTCTTTCCTAAAAACAATATTTTAGCCATGTCAGAACCTATGACACAGACATTCACCCCACTTTCTGATTGCATCGGATTGAAAAACGATCCTTCCGCTAATTCCAAATTGTTGATTATAAAAAAGTCATTGTTAACACCTCGACAAGTGCCACCAGTATTATTTTTATCGTAGATAACCTTTATAGGTTTTTCAACTTCATAACTCATTTGCTTTACGCCAGGAAGTACTGAGCTGATCGAGTTTATATCAGTTAGACTAAGTCCAGGTGTATATGAATTTTTATTTTCAGAAGAGTTGGTAGAAGTTTCTTCTTCACCCTCTTCTTCTTGATTTTCGACTGAAGGCTTTATAGCTTCGATGACTATGTTGTTGGTGCCTATAAGTTCTAGTTGATTAAGTATCTCTTGCTTTGCACCATTTCCTATGGAGAGCATTGTAATTACGGCGGCTACACCAAAAATGATTCCTAGCGCAGTGAGAAGTGATCGCAACTTGTTTTGGCTGATAGCAGCAAGTGCAACTTCTAGATTAGTTAAAATCCATTGTAACATATCTGTTGCTTTATCCTATGACAATCATACCCGAAGATGCTATGTCGCGATTAGCAGGCCCTTCGAGATCTTTTATAGTTTCTAAGTTAGCGTCGTCATAAGCCTTCTTTTCTTTTTTCCACGTTTCAATCTTCTCTTTGGCTTTTTCTTTTTCTTCATCAGAAAGAGATTGATACCCTATCGTTGGGTCATTGACTCGTGAAAGCAAAACTTCATCATCAGTGGAGATACCCGCTATAATCACAATGTGATCTTCACTAAATGGTCCACTGACAACTTCCTGCTTATATATTTTCTTACCATTTTTTACAATGACATAATCTATGCTGTCACTGTAATATGCATCCAGCGGTACCGAGACTACATCTTGGTATTCGTATATTTTAATCTGATTAGAAGTGCTCATTGATGGTTTCATGACTTCGTCCTCCTCGTGTATCTCAATTGTAATCTCAAATACTTTGGCATCTTGATTGCGCAATTCCTGACCGATGTTTGCCACTTTTATAATATTGCCAGAGAAGGCCTTGTCAGGAAATGCATCTACCTTGATATCTACTTTTTGACCTTTTTTAATCTTACTAATATCTACCTCATTTACATAAGCAATGGATATCATTTTGCTAAGATCTGGGAGTTCAGCTACCACTGGATCCCAGCTACTGATCTGAGCTCCAACACTTTTCTTTCCATTCCAGGTTTTGGCATAGATGAGCATACCTGATTCTGGCGCTTTTATAGAAAATTTGCCACTGAGATCTGACAATATTTTCAATTTGCCCTGAAGTTGTTTGATGATTCCTTCTACCTCTTGGACCTTAGCTTCATTTTGTATTTGTATAAGCTCTTGCTGATTTCGTAGCTGCCTTAAGGTTCTTTCTGATTTCTTAAGATTGATCTTAGATTGTTCAATGACCATGTCAGGCTCATAGATGTTTTTTTCCATTTCGAGCTTTTCGTTTGTCATATTAAACTCGACATCAGCAATCTGATCTCTGATTCCTTTCATAGAGATCGCAGTATCAATCTTCGTTTGTTCTAATTTTGTTTGCTCTGTTTCTATTTGAGCGCCGATCTCACTTAATTTACCCGCAAGCTCAGTCCTATCTAAGCTACCTATATAGTCTCCTTTATTTACGAAAGTACCTTCAGTAATAAGATCTTTAATACTCGTCTGCCATATATCGGCAGCTCTCATACCATCAGGAGCACGGATCTTTAGAGATTTCTTGGCCTTTAATTCACCCGAAGCAAAGATGCCTTGAACAAACAATTCTTGTGCTGGTTTGGCTGTAAGATAGGTATCGTTAGTGTCTCCTTCTTTTTGAGTAAAAAAGTATGCAGCGACAAGTGCTAGAACTATAGCGACAGTAATAATCAGTTTTTTCGGCATCTCAGTAGTTTTGTAGTCGTCAATAATAAGTAAGCTAAGAAATACTTACCATCATAGAACGCATTTAGATCTAATTAACGTATGCTTATAAGATCTATAACATTTA
>CAZRXJ010000243.1:0-4533 GCA_964604025.1 uncultured Saprospiraceae bacterium
TAAAATATAATAAAATGGTAAGCAGAAAACTAAATATCATAAGATGTGGCCTCGTCTTTAATAGGCCGACATATTTCTTTTGATAGTCAGTCATTGTAGCTACTGCTTTGTTACCAAGAGTGCTTAATTTTTTACCCCAATTACCAGATAGGTTACTTATAAGTTTTCCAATAAAGAATATCACCTTGCCTAATAATTGAGGCGAAAATAAACCAACCAATACAACAACTAGTAACGTTGTAAAGACACTAAAACCAAACTGAGTAAGATGATACACAAAACCATCAGGTATTCTGTCTTTTAAAATATAAATAGCTAATGCACCAGTCAAAGGAAAGAAGATGAGAGTTGAGACCCAATTATAAAAACTGGTAGATATGATATCTGGAAGACTTACACCATTGCGATAGAAGATATACCATTGTGCGGGGCCACCACCACTCTGGGATGGAGTAACTGCTCCCATAAAGATGTTAGCAAGATTGGCTTTCATGCTGACCTTCAGACTGATGCCTGGGACAAAGTTACTTATAAAGATATGATTGCGTAGACCTCCAAGATAAATGTCATTAAATATAAAAACTAGACCCAGCAACAGATATCCTATGTTGATTTTAGCCCAAGCTTCAAGTGTCTTTCCCGTGTTGGTATAAAGGAAGATACCTATAAGCGTTATAAGAGAAATAGAAATGAATACTAAAACACCTCTCTTGATCACTTTAGGATTAAAAACCTCAGTGATATTCATTCCTTTCTTCTCCTGCAGTTCTTCAGACATGTTTTAGTTTGATTAATCCAGCCAGTTTCTAATTACACTATTGATATAACTTGTTCTTACAGGTTGATCGATAAGACCTTTTTTGTTGGTAAGGACAGGTACATGCATATGCTCCCAATGAAGAGATCCATGAGACCCTTTGTGCTCAGGGATCTCCCAGAAGTCCCTGAGGTCATAACCAATTGCGGCACTTATAACAACATCTCCAGCGCGATCACTTTTCATTAATTCATGAATCTGATACAAAGCATCCGGATAGGACGTCTCAAAAGTTTTTTGGAAACATTGAGACTCGTCCATTGGTTCACTTAGCTGACCATACCCCAATGGATCTGCTGTCTCAGGCTCGTATGTCAATCGATCTTGATCATCAATTAGAATGATCGCCTCTCCCTCAGAAGATTGAATGCGAATTGAATTCTTATTATTTCTATAAATTATAAAATCAATGGCTTTTTCATTTACAAAATCGTGGAGCACTTGACCATGATTATTTTTAAGTTCTTCTGCGTAATAATGGCCTTTTTGATCTAAGAAACTTAAACTGCCAAATGAGTTGCCAGATATAAAGACTGCAAGGTTGGGTCTTAAGCTCCATAAAGAAGGATATTCTAATACTCTGTAACCTTTCTTTTTAAAGTATTTGCCTAAATCAAGATGACTATGGGTGGCGCTCAATCCATGATCAGAAACCATGATAATAAGTGTGTCTTCGTATGCTCCTTTTTCTTTCAACCTCGCCACAACATTGCCAAGACTCCTATCTACGATCTTATATGACTCCTTAGTTCTATCATCTTCATAATGATATGTATGAGAATCCCAATCAACACTTGGAAATACTGCAAAAACAAATTGAGGATCAAGTTCGATACTTTCCATCAGTCTTAGATGGCCAGCTTCGTCAACTGGATGATGCTCATGATAAAAATGAGCACGGAAGTAAAGTTTAGTTTTCCCTTTTTTGGTGAGGTCATTTTCTTCTTTGACTCCTTTAGTGATCATATTGTAGATATTGTATCCTTTCGGGTACAATTCAAATAATGAAGGTTTTTCATCATCCATGTCATCGTTGAAGTATTTGGCTTCATAGCCACAATAACTTCTCATGGCCCCTCTCGACCATCTATTCTTCTCAAAGTAGTGAGCCTTGTCGAACCATCTTATACCTGTTATATCATGTTGACCAGGATGATGACCTGTGAGAAAGGGTAGATAGGCTGGACCTGTAGTTGAAGGATAACAAGTCGATCCTTTAGTAAATGATCCTTGATCCATAAGTAGCTCCTTTATATTAGGTAACTGTCCCTGATCTGCGAGTTTAGCGATGACATCTGGTCTTGCTCCATCGACCAGATAAAATATGACTTTTCGTTTCCTAGAGTTATCATCCATACGGGCTCAAATGTAGATTTATTAGAGTGCTTAGCATAGAAGTAGGGACATTATTCGACTGATATCAGGTATAGATATATATGCTTAACTTTGTGGCTACTATAAGATCGCCGCACAATACTTTCCATTTACAGGATTATATGACATTTGCAGAATTAGGACTAGAGGAATCGTTATTAGAGGCGCTCGATTATATGGGCTTTGAAAAGGCCACTCCTATACAAGAACAAGCGATCCCTATCATTTTGGAGCTCAATGACCTATTGGCATGTGCTCAGACTGGGACAGGGAAGACTGCCGCATTTATCTTACCGATACTCAACAAGTTAGCTGCTCAACCTTCGAGCGATATCAATACATTGGTGATAGCGCCTACCAGAGAGTTGGCGTTGCAGATTGATCAGCAAGTTCAGGCATTTGCCTACTTTGTCAATGTGAGTTCATGTCCCATATATGGAGGCGGAGATGGAAGTGATTTTGAGACTCAGAAGAGAGCATTGACAAGTGGCACCGAAGTGATTGTTGCCACTCCAGGTAAATTAATCTCGCATCTCAATATGGGGTATGCTAACTGGGATCATGTCGAACACTTGATTCTTGATGAGGCCGATCGGATGTTAGATATGGGCTTCTTTGATGACATCATGAAGATTGTAGGATTTCTGCCTAAGAATCGACAGACTTTGATGTTTAGTGCGACAATGCCACCGAAGATCAGAAAACTTGCTAAGTCCATACTTAAAGATGCTAAAGAAATAAGTCTGGCTATATCCAAACCCGCAGCTGGTGTATTGCAAGCAGCTTATCTCGCTTATGACAGTCAAAAATCAGCGTTGATAAGAGGCCTGATAGCTGATAAGCCAAGTTATACAAGTATTATCATCTTTACTTCGACGAAGAAGAAGGTCAACGAGATTGTAAGAGCACTGAGAGGTAATGGATATAAAGTTCAAGCCGTGAGTAGTGATCTTACTCAGAGTGATAGAGAGGACGCTGTTCGCAAATTTAGAAGCCACGAAACTAGAGTTTTAGTTGCAACAGACGTATTGAGTCGCGGTATAGATATTAAAGATATTAATCTGGTTATCAATTATGATGTGCCTAACGATGCAGCTGACTATGTGCACCGTGTCGGACGTACTGCTCGTGCAGATAGTACAGGAGTTGCACTTACTGTCGTCAATCCAGATGACATGTATAAGTTTTCTAAGATCGAGCAGCTCATAGAGATGGAAGTTCCCAAAGTTCCCCTTCCTAAAGAACTAGGAGAAGGACCTACTTGGTCTACCAAACCTGTACGTAAAGGAGGTGGCGGAAGAGGCGGCCGTTCGGGCGGGGGAAGAGGTCGATCAGGTGGTAGATCTGGACGCGGCCGTTCTGGTGGTGGCCGATCTGGAAGTAATCGCAGGCGTTAGCAAAAAAAATCATCATCTAATTACACAAGGGTTACTAATCATGTACCGCAGTTATAAAATTGTGTCCATTTTAAATATTGGAGTATTGTGAAGGATTGAACTTATAAATATAAAGGCCCAAAGTTCAAAAAATCGTAATAGCTCCTTTTCTAATTTCTATTACTTTATCATAGCCAACAGATTATAGAGATCAAATAATAATCGTCAATTGTATAATTGCGATATTATAATTCAAATAATTACTTTAGTCTTATGTGGACATTAACAAGTGACCGACTTGAGATACGACAATTAACTTTGGATGATGCACCTTTTATACTAGACCTCTTGAATACTGAAGGATGGTTAAAGTACATAGGAGAAAAAGGAGTAAGAGATCTAGAGCAAGCGGAGCACTATATTGAGATTGGCCCAATAGAAGCATATAAGTCTCCTGGAAATGGATTGATGCTTCTTCTTAACAAAACAACTGGTGAATATCTAGGCATATGTGGTCTGCTAAGAAGAGATTATCTTGATCACCCAGATATAGGCTATGCACTAATGCCACGATTTGAAAAAAACGGATACATTACTGAAGCATGCACAGCAATACTTACTTGGCACAAGACATACAAAAAGCTGTCTAAGATATATGCTGTCGTACTTCCATCTAATGAACGAAGTATTAAGCTACTCATGACAATGGAGTTTAAGTATAAAGAATCGATGGAAAGAGAAGGGGAAGTTATAAATCTATATGAGAAGTTTCTTTAGTTATCTTGTGGTATAAAATGTCAAAATGGAATTTTTAAAAGACCCTATGGCCATTGGCCAGTTGTCTATAGGATTGTTTATTGCTATTGTGTTTCTTCAGTCGGGCCTTGATAAGGTATTGGACTGGAAGGGTAATCTATCATGGCTTAAAGATCATTTTAAAAATGCCTTTTTCGCAGGTGCTGTAAC
>CAZRXJ010000244.1:0-4493 GCA_964604025.1 uncultured Saprospiraceae bacterium
CTAATTATTATGTTTGGCTAGCAGTTTAATTCTGTTAATTTTATATCGCATAAATTGTTAAATAGCAATTGTGTGCATTAGAGCTGAAAGTCGAAAATCTATGGTAGAAACAGAAGATGTATCTTCTAGTGGGATAAGTAAGCCATCCTTATTTTGGTTGGCTACTGAGGGGCATAGAGCACTCTTTGAATTAGGTACTTTTTTCCCGTATAAGTTATGGCGTAACAAAGATAAGACTGGCGATGGTCATCCAGTATTGGTATTGCCAGGTTTTATGGCAACGGATATGTCAACTGCTCCATTGAGATCATTTTTAAAGAATCTCGGTTATGTGGCTTATGGTTGGGGAGCAGGTCGTAATTATGCTAATGAAGAATATCTTGAACTACTATTGGATCGGGTAGAAGATATATATCTAACACACAGAACAAAAGTAAGTATCATCGGATGGAGTCTTGGGGGTGTTTTTGCCAGAGAAATTGGTAAACGCAAACCCAATCTTATAAGACAAATTATCACTTTGGGGTCACCTTTTGCTGGTGTTACTGAACCTAATAATGCTATGTGGCTCTATGAACTGCTCACAGATGGTAGAGGTACAGACGATGTAGATCAAGATTTGTTACGCGGTATACCAGATCCTGCTCCAGTCCCAACCACCGCTATCTATAGTAAAGAAGATGGAGTAGTCCCATGGGAGACTTGTATGGAGGTAATCGAAGATGATTTGCATCAAAATATTCAAGTTAGAGGTAGTCATCTTGGACTTGGTGTTAACCCAGCAGTAATGGAGATCATCAAAGATAGACTACAACTTAGTGAAGAAAACTGGTCGTACTTCGAACCAGCAAGTAAGATAGAAGACAAGCTTTTCTATCCTTCACTATAATTTTCAATAGTCTTTAGACTTCCAGCCCATCAATTGTTATATTGATAGTTTATAAGTATTCTAGCCTGATGGCTATATGCAATATCTCTATAATATGGCGATGATAGAAAAGATACTCAACCCTCTGGATAATAAGAATATCACTCCTATAAGTGGTATGGATGCAACTTTTCTATATGCTGAGACAGAGACAAGCCCGATGCATGTAGGAAGTGTAGCAGTGATAGAAGGATCACTAAAATTTGAAACCTTCAGAGAAGTCATTCAATCAAGACTTCATCAGATGCCAGCCTTACGCAAGCGGCTTATGTTCGTTCCGATGAGCATCGATTATCCTTACTGGGTGGATGATCCTAATTTTAACATTGATCTCCACTTACAACATGTTGCCTTGCCTAAGCCAGGAGCTTGGAAGCAATTAAGAGCATTGGCCTCTAATATATTTAGCGAACCACTAGACAGATCTCGGCCGCTCTGGTCCTTTACATTTGTCGAAGGACTCGATCAGTTGCCTCAAGTACCTAAAGGGTCAGTAGCTATAATATCTAAAGTACATCATGTAGCCATAGATGGTATGGCTGGTGCCGGAATGATGAGTTTGATCTTTGATATGTTTCCAAAAGCAAAAGAAATACCAGCACCAAAGCCCTTTAAACCCAAAGGCCTACCCAATGAGTTCAATCTAATTGTAAAAAGTGCGATCGACTTCGCAAAAAATCCACTCAAGCTTCCAACTATAATTGGAAACACGATCGCTGCATCTGTAAAGACGGGAGTTATAACAAGAACGCAAAGTCTTGATCTACCTACTGCACCATTTTCTGCACCAGCTACTCCACTCAATGGCATTATATCTGCTCAAAGAAAATGGAACTCTGCCATCCTCGACCTTGATAGAGTAAAGGTGTTGAAGAAAGCCATGGGCACAACTCTTAATGACGTCATCTTGGCTATCTGCGCTGGAGCACTTAGAAAATATCTTAATGATAAAGATCAGCTCCCTAAAAAACCACTTGTTGCTATGGTTCCAATATCCACAAGAGCGGAAGTAGATGATTCTAATCAAGGCAATAAGATCTCAGCAATGTTAGTTCAACTTCCGACTAATATAGATGACCCTATAAAAAGACTCGAGGCCATACACGAGAATACAACTTTAGGAAAGACTTATCAGGGAGCAGCAGGAGCGAAAACACTTTCTAATTTGGCCGAAGCCGTACCTTTTGGTGTTGCTAATCTAGCATCTCGCATGTATAGCAGATTCAATCTTTCTAAGATGCACAAACCAGTATTCAATGTTGTAATTACCAATGTACCCGGTCCCAATATCCCGATATATCTTCAAGGACACAAACTGCTCACAGTAATGGGGATGGCGCCGATCATTGATGGGATGGGACTAATTATTACAATCTTAAGTTATGATGGACACATAACCATCAGTCCAACATCCGACATCAAATCAATGCCGGATATAGACCTATTCACTCGTTATCTACTTGAATCTGCTAATTATCTTGAAGAACATGTACTAAGTCATAATAAGAAAAATACTGCAGTAAAAAAGAAAGCTGAAAAACCAAAGTCTGACAAGTTCTTTAATCACATCAAGAAATATTTAAAAGATAATCCCAAATTTCTAAAACCAAATGCAGGTACTTTTCAAATCAACGTGACTGGAAAGGTAAAATCACAATGGCAACTAAATCTCAACAAGCCTCCAGGCTCAATTAGAAAAGGAACTATGAAGAATCCGGATGTTACCCTGACAGTTGGTGATAATCATTTGTATAATATCGGGACGGGCGATCTTAACTTTCAAACTGCCTTTATACAAGGAAGACTTAAAATACAAGGTGATATGAAAATTGGCATGAAGCTAGCAAAGATCTTGTCATTAATCCCTAAAATGAAAAAGTAGATAAGCTTAGCTTCTTTTAGATTTTGGCTTAGGAAGTCTTTTCACTTCTTGTCCTAACTCTTTCAAATACTGATTTCTTACAGCTTCGATCTTCCTATCCATATTTCTCTTCGTCCATCCATCTGTAGATATAGGAGGCAGCACAACAACCTCAACTTGACCTGGTTTAAGCATAGCAGCACCACGTGCCATTATATCATGAGCGTTTTTAATAACCAATGGAACAATTGGCACTTCAGCTTCCATAGCCAGATGAAAGGCTCCTTTTTTGAATGGACCAAGATTATAATCGTGACTTCGCGTTCCTTCTGGGGCGATAGCTACAGAAGTGCCTTTTTTCAATGTGTCCACTGCTGGCTTCATAGCTGCAATGGCTCTATCTTTATTCTTACGGTCTATAAATATTACTCCTGCAGCTTTAAAGAATGGCCCAATAGGTGTTTTTTCTAATTCTTTCTTTGCAACAGCAACAACATCTTTCTTCAGTAGCTTGGCCACAATTAGAAAATCAGAATTACTCTGGTGATTGAATAGAAAAACGGCAGGGCGCTGTGACCATATGTGCTCTTCTCCTTTGATAACAATATTCATCCCAGCTATCTTCGTTCCTATATCCCCGACCGTACCGATCATAGAGTTAATACCATCGCGCCAAGACATAGAAGACGCACCAGACAATGCACCGATCATGGCAGCTGGAACAATGCTACCAAAAGCAAGAACTGTTCTGGCCATATTAGAAACAACTGGTCGCTTCTCATCATTAAATCTATATACTGGCCAATTATTCTGATACGCTATCGATGACAATTCGTTGTCAGGATTCACCGGTCTTGGGTGACCTACTATCTCCAACAAAGGAAGATCCTCTGCACTGTCCGTATAAAAATAACTCTTATCAAGATCTAAGTTATGTCGTTGTGCCAAGTCTTTAGCAGCTAGGGATTTCCCTTCTCCCCAACAAGCAGGTTCTATAATCTCTCCAGTGAACTTGCCATTTTTAACTTCCATGCGTGTACACATCACATGCTCGACACATAGGTCTCTTGCTATAGGATTAACTTGATATGGAGTAGCCGCTGATATAATTGCTACGGTATGGCCCTTGGCAAGATGAGCATCTACTAATGCTCTAGATTCTGGATAAATCTCTTGGGCCAAATGTTTATAATAAACCTCCTCACCTACCTCAATAAAAACTTTCTCGTCGGTTCCTTTCACACCCTTTGCACTTATAGCCGCTAATCCAGCAAAGTTTTTATTGCCAATAGCATAGACCATCACGCCACTAAATTGTGCTACTACTTCTTTAGTTGACATTTTCCCACTCAAGAGTCGCGATTGGAAAAATTGCTTAGCTGAAAACCCTCTGATCAACGTTCTATCCAAATCAAAGAAGGCCCCTATATGAGCCCCAGACTCTCCTTCTACTACCATCGAGGTCATAGCCTCTGTCTTTGATCCTGGGACTAACTTTCTTTCAATTGGTATAATCTTCGCTCCAGTCTTTTGAGTGATTATAATCTCTTGTAACTCAGCAATGTTTGCTGACACCTCTTTTAGTCTTGAGATAAACGCCTGAATCTCTTCTACTTTTTCATCTTCTGCAGTAGGAATGAGATCAAGATTTTTAACCAGACGGATACCATTGAGTATAAGCGGTTTGGAGACTGACTCGATCCT
>CAZRXJ010000245.1:0-4486 GCA_964604025.1 uncultured Saprospiraceae bacterium
AAATAGAAAGTGGTTACAGGGTATGATATCGCTGGTATTTGAACACATCCCGATGTCACCAAAAGACCAGTCACCAACATAGGGAGCATACTCGGATGCAAAGAAAGAAAGTTTGGGAAACTGGAATGAAAAAGTGGCTGCACACTTCATGGCAATGTGGGTGACTTGGTCATGAGAAAGAAGACCTGAAGGTGCAAACTGCATATACGGCATCAAATTGATTATTAACATATGTGACTAAATCATATAGATGGCCGTCTAAAGGTCGATTGGTGCCATTACCTACGAGCGCATCAATGACAATCATCTCGGTATTTTCCAAACTTTTTAATAGGTCTAGAGGACTGCAAGTAATATATCTGATAGACATATTACTTTTCATACGATTCAGAAAATAAAGATTTTCTGTAGTTCGGTTAGAAATAGTGTGTGGTGAATGCACAATGACATTGTATCCGCGAGCGGCAAGTTGTTCAGAAATACAAAAGCCGTCGGCACCATTGTTTCCAGAACCACATAGGACAAGAATGTCCTTGTTGGCGGTCTCTAATCGCGTGAACCACTTTATAAATAAGGAGGTAGCTCTAAAAATAAGCTCTTTAGAAGAAGTGCCTTGGTCGATTGTCGCGTTTTCAATGGCCTTAATCGTTAGGTTATTATATAGTTGATTCATACATATGAAAATTTTATATATATATTTATCTTTTAATCCGTTAATTACTCATAGAGAAAGCTCAATATTACGTACATTTACGTATTGAATTAGACTATTGAAACCAACCAATTAAGGGTAAGTACTAGAAATAGAAATGTATCATTTTATTTCTTTTATGACTTATTGGTTTTTTGTGTCAATTATTCTGTGAACAAACCTTAGCCTGAGATGAGAAAAAGTCTACTCTACGCATTATTCCTGTTGATAGCGGGATCACTAAGTAGTCAGGATATACACTATTCGCAATTTTACAATTCTCCTTTGAATGTAAACCCCGCGAAGACAGGTATATTCAATGGCGATAAACGACTCAATCTGAGTTATCGCAGCCAATGGCGCTCAGTGCCAGTTCCTTGGACTACCTTCAGTGGTTCATTTGATCGTAAGTTCTATCCGAGATATGGCAAGCAGCATTTTTGGTCGGCAGGTGTCCTTTTTAACTACGATGCTCAAGGAGATGTTGCCAATATCAACCTTACCAACTTCAATGTCACTGGAAGTTGGACCAAAATTTTAAATGAAAACAACTTATTTACGGTTGGAGGGATTTTAGGATTTGCTACTCGAGGCTTTGATCCAAACTCATTGACATTTGATAACCAATGGACAGGTGAAACATTTGATACTAGTGTTGATCCTCAAGATATCGTATTGGCCACAGAGCGTACTTCATTTATTGAGAATGGTTTAGGGCTTAATTATAGATGGCAGAAGACAAGCAGGACCAAGTTAGATCTTGGCATCGGAGGATATCATCTCATTCGCCCAGGCGTGGCTTTTGGTGAAAATGATGATGTCAAACTCTCAAGACGAATCAGTCTTACCGGTGTAGGAAGCTTTGAGTTATCAAGAAAGCTCGATATCCAGTTAAATGGCCTTTATCAATTTCAGCAGGATTCTAATGAGCTCATCTTAAGTGCTCTGGGTAAGATATACATCAATCAACAAAGAGGAAAAGAGTTGGCCTTACATCTGGGGATAGGTTGGCGATCTGGTAAATCTTTGTTTCCGATTGTGGCATTGCAACACCGACAACTTTATGTTTCTCTCAACTATGACGTAGATCTGACAGACTTTGCAGAGATTCATAATCAAAGAAGGCCATCCTCTTTTGAGATGCACTTCAATTATATCATTACTGACGTGAAACCCAAAGTAAAGGTCTGTCCAATATTCTAAAGTGAAGAGCATGAAACAATTATATACAATGGGGTTCTTGTTGTTGTCCACAGTCTTGTGTCAAGGGCAAACAAGAAACGCCTTCATCAAAGCGGCGAGAGGGCCTTCGCTGATGAGAACTACTATGCCGCGATGGACTACTATCTCGAGACTATTCAGTTTGATAGTAGTAATGTCGAGATGTACTATAGAGCAGGAGAAGCTGCTCGAAATTTTGATTCTTACGAGAAAGCAGAAGAGCTTTATTCTTTCGTTATTGCTGAAGATAATGATGCTCAATATCCTTTTGCAACTTATCATCTTGCGCACATGCAGCAGATGCAAGGGAAGTATGATCAAGCTAAGACTAACTATCAATTATACCTAAGCCAGTTTGAAGGTGATAATCAGAGATTCACAAATAAAGCAAGAAAAGAAATCGCTTCACTAGAATGGTCTGTGGAAATGCTAAAGAATCCTGAAGAAAGTGTAACCATTACCAATTACGGTGAAGGAGTTAATACACCATATTCTGAGATTGGCGCCATCATTGATGGAGATGATGTGGTTTACACTTCCGTTAGATATCATGCGAAAGACAGAAAGCGATACTCTGATAAGCACATCGGTAAGGTGCTTTCGTACTCTGAGTCAATGCCTTCTATGGAGATCAAAGAAGATTTCAATAAGTCTAATCTCCATACTGCTCATGTAACATATAACATGAACAGATCTAAGGTCTTCTACACTGTATGTGAGTATATCAATGACGAAGACGTAAGATGTGACATATACTGTCGACCAGTCTTAGGGGATGGGACATTTGGAGATGAGTTGAAGTTGCCAAGTCACATTAATGTTGATACTGCTACTAACACTCAGCCTAACATAGGATTTGACAAGAGCTCAGGACAAGAGATACTTTACTTTGTATCTGATAGAGAAGGAGGAGAAGGAGGTATGGACATATATGCTTCTAACATCACTGGAGTTGAGTCCTTTGCCAATCCAGTAAACCTGAGTACTATTAATTCTGGTGCAGATGATATAACACCTTTCTTTCATCGTAATTCTCAAGTACTATATTATAGTACTAATGGAGATATGTCATTAGGTGGGTATGATATTTACAGAAGTGTAAAAAATGATGCAGGATTTCAAAAACCCGAGAATGTAGGCGCACCAACTAACTCAAGTTATAACGACGTATTCTATTCTTTGAATGATGAAGGAGACAAAGGATTGCTATCATCTAACAGACCTGGATCTCAATATATCGATGAGAACAATAAGTCATGTTGCTATGATATATATCAAGCCGATATAGCACCATTGGATATCAGTGTCAATGCATTGACATTTGATGCTAAATCATTGGATAGCCTAGAAGGAGTAACGGTCCAATTAGTATGTGTTGAATCTGGAGAAGTACTCAACACAATTACCAATGGCCAAGCCAGTGATCATACTTTTAACTTGGAGCGTAACAAGGATTATCTCTTGATCAGTACCAAAAAAGGATACTATCCAGATACACTTCCTCTAAGTACCAAGAATGTATTTAAGTCTGAAGACTTGGTCAGAAAGATATACTTGGAGAGAAGCACTCTAGAATTAGAGGTGTTCACCTTTGACGATATATCACGAGAGGCTCTACCTGGTACAACTATCCAACTTGTAGATCTTACTGACAACACCATCCAAGAGATTACAGTAACTAATGAAACCAGCAATGATTTTCATTTTGACGTGATACCGGGACATAGTTATCGACTCATTGCTTCGCGAGATAGATATTATGAAGATTCTATAGAATTTGTAGCAAAAGATGACGATGGTTCAGGTAAGATCACTAAAGAATTATTTCTTGTCAGAAGAGATCTCAACATATACCTTCCTTTAGCTCTCTACTTTGATAATGATATACCTGAAAGAAGATCAGGAGCGTTGGCATCTGGTGCCAAATATGGTTCTGGAGCAGAATCACGATCAGATAAATTGACAACGCCGTTGAAGTATGCTGAGACATTTGATGACTATGTTGTTAAGAAAGACGAGTTTAAAAAACGTTTTTCAAGAGGATTAAAGACAGAAGAAAAAACCCTAGCCGAATTGAGAGTTGACAATTTCTTTGAAGAAGACTTGAAAGGCGGCTTTGACAGATTTACAAGATTCTTAGACTATATCAACGGCCAATTACAAGATGGATATTCATTTGACATATCCGTTAGAGGTTTTGCGAGTCCGCGTGCAGATACACGTTATAACCTTGCATTAAGTCAAAGAAGAGTTGTGAGTGTTCAAAACGAAATAAGAGACTATCAAAATGGAGCGTTATTGAAGTATATCGATAACGGACAATTGAAGATTACGGAGCTTTCATATGGTGAGAGCCTCGCACCTGATAATGTCAGTGATGTACTGTACGACCGACGAAATTCTATCTATAGCCCAGATGCCTCTAAAGAAAGGCGTGCTGAGATAGTAGAAATTAAGCAGGGATCATTTTAGAATAATTTAATTAGCTCATCATAATGATATGACAATGAGTATGAACATGAAGTATATCAAACATATAGTCTCAAGTCTGGTCTTATTAATGACCATAGGCAT
>CAZRXJ010000246.1:0-4475 GCA_964604025.1 uncultured Saprospiraceae bacterium
CACCCAATAGTTTAGTTCCATCTTCAGCTGCAGGGCCTTCTAATTGAGTCCCCATGCTGTCATTACATCTATTGAGATATCCAAAAAGAGCTATAACACCCATAATCTCAACGACTTCTCCTTCATCCCAATGCTTGCGCATATTCTCAGCTATCTCATCATCAACGCCATTCGGTACAGTTGAAGCAGCCACTGCCAAGTCAAATGCAGCAATCTCAGCTTCACTAAATGCCGGATATGTCTTATACTCCCAGATGTGATTGAGTTTATCTTCTTCTGATCCATATCGTTCAGCCGCCCGGATGGCATGAGCTTCACAATATCTACATCCAGTCGTCATGCTGGAGATATACGCGATCAATCTTTTCAATGCGCTGGTTACACGTCCTTTATTTTCCATGACTGCCTGATTCATCTCAACGAATGCAGCAGCGATACGAGGCCGATGCATCATAGTGAATAGACTATTGGGTGTAAAGCCCAACGTTTCTTCATAAAATGATGCCATTTCATCAGCTTGAGGTGTAGCATGTCTATCTAAAGGCGATACAAGGGGTTGCTTCATAATATATAGATTAGGATATTCAATTATTCTAGCTCAAATTAGCCAGAATATAATATCTGTCAAACGTCATATCCTATATTCTGTCAATAAAGGGTATTCTGCAAGTCAACATAAACGATTATGAGATCGTTTATGAATAGTTAATACACAAAGAGTATACTTTTGGCATTCATAATCAGTATTCACACATAATTCGTCTATTCATGATTACAAGACTCATATACGCATCTCTCATTGCTTTTCTCATGTTGCAAGCAACCAGCTGTGGTAACAACAGTTTTGATATACCTACGCTTGAAGAGTTTTTCACAAAAAATAACATAGAACCGCAGGAGACTTCTTCTGGTTTGTTCTTCGAGATATTTGATGAAGGAGCAGGTGAAGCTGTTGATTTTAGCAAGTTCATAGTATTCAATTTTACACAATTTGACTTGACTAACTCAGTGTTGTCGAGCACTGCAAATTCAGACTTTCCGGCAGCCCTACAGCTAAGTTTAGTGAGTATACCTGGATTGGTAGAAGGATTATCTCTACTGAGGAGAGGAGGTCGAGCTAATATTTATATCCCTATCGCCTTAGCGGGTAACAATACGCTTCCTCTAATCTATAATGTTGAGATCGTAGAAGTCTATGATAGTCTTGAAGATTATAACGATGGTGAAATAGAAAAATATCTTAATGCCAATCAATTAACGGCAACAAGAACAGCTGATGGTATGTATGTCATCATTGAAGAACCAGGTGGAGAAGAAAAACCAGACCTTAATTCAACCGTGACGGTTGATTACCACGGCTACTTTCTTAATGGTGATGTGTTTGATTCTTCTGTAGATCGCGGAGAGCCAGCAACTTTTGCATTGACCAATGTTATCCAAGGATGGCAATTAGGTATTCCATTATTTGGCGAAGGAGGTAAGGGTACTGTATTCGTTCCTTCGATTCTTGCATATGGCACACGAGGCAATAATACGATTCCACCTAATTATCCAATCGCCTTTGATGTAGAACTCGTAGAAATTGCAAATTAGGAGATATTGTAATATCGCAGAGCAACTAATACTTACACTACTTTAATGTCTATACGATCAGAAGCAAAGTCATCATTGATGTCTTCTAATTTGTACCCATAATAATCTGCCAAGATTTGTGCTCGAATGGTCGATACTTCATTAAGCGGCACTTGAATGACAATAGATGGAATCGGGTCATATGTACTTTCAATAACTGTATATCCTCTACTTTTCAACAGTTCATAGACCTTACCCATATCTTCAATCTTATAAGTAATTATAACTGTCTTCTTTATAGTAATTGTAAAAATCTCATTAGCGCCAAAAGCATCTTTAGTTGACTCTTTGTAAGCTTTGATCAATCCTGGTACGCCAAGTTTCGTACCTCCAAAATATCTTACAACAGCGCATATGACATCAGAAACCTGATTACTCAATAGTTCGTTATAGATGGGCCTACCTGCTGTGCCAGATGGCTCTCCGTCGTCATTATATCGATAAGGCTCGCCATCGATCCCTAACCGATAAGCATAGCAAACATGTCTTGACTTAGGATGTAAGATGGATATCTTTTCTAAATATGCCTCGACCTCTTCTAAAGAGCTCACATGTTGCAAGTATGCGTTGAACTTGCTCCCTTTTTCTTTATACAAACCTTCAGATTCCCTCTTAACGCTTTTATATTGAAAGGCGACTTCGGACATCACACTAATTAGAAGATGGCACCTGAAGTGCTAAAGAATCTGATTGCAATATCTTCAAAGTGTCTAAACCAAGTTGTGGGAGGTGTTCATTGACATCTGGTTTTCCTGCATCTACCCAAGCAGTATACCATGAAGAACCGATCGCTTGTATGGACTTACGCATCCGATCTTCTACCATGCCCGACATGGCATCTTGATATGCTTTTGCATATGCTTTACATTGTAATCTTGAAGTATTGGCACCTCTTTCTTCAAAACAATATTGTTTATCCTTGTCAAATGAGTTTCTAAGTTCTAACTCTTTAGACAAGACCTCTTCAACATGACTATTGCTTTCTAATATGATGTCCCAGAAAAATGCTTCTGTATCTTCTATATATCTCGCACGGCCAACAAAGAAATCATAGTTTTCCGTTGCGAACAATTCTGGTATTCTACTTTCCCAGAAAGCATGAATACCATCCTGACCTGTTAGTTGGCCATTATAATTTTCAGTAGTGTGCAGAGGGACATGAGCATCTGATAGATAATGTCCCATCTCCGTGCTGAGTCTTATAACAATGGGCCAGTTCTTTTCTTTGAATGCCTTGGTCAATCTATATTGATATAAAGACAAGTGGTATGGTAACATACCATACTCTGTTAATCGCTCTGTAAATATTAATTCGTGGTTCGCATTTTTATATTCGTGTGGTATCCAACTTCTTGGCATAGTTAGATATCCTTCATCTAACAATCTGTGTGTCTTACCAAACAACTCTTGTATCCATTGCTCTTTATAATCTTCATCATAGATATCTGTCCATATAACATCAGTATCCCACGATTGAATAGTATCGCGGTCATCTTTAGTAACGATATGAATCTCACCAAATGCCGCCAGTGCATCTGGAAACTTGCGAGGCACATTATCAAATGGATATGTTCCAAATATATCGAGGTCAATGTAATGACGTACAGCTTCTAAAGGTGAAGCATATCTCCGCTTATCAGGATCAATAGCATGCTCAGTTACAAAATCAATGTTGCTTTTATAAAGTGGAAGCAGATCCACAGGTAAAGTGAATACGGCAGTTTTGTTAATCAATCGATGACCAAAGAAGCCCCAAAAATCATCAGACGATGTCTTAGCGCCAACTGAGACAATCATCATAAAAACAAGAACAATTAATAATCTATGTTGCATACTTTCTCTTGCGTATCCAATGATAAGCTATATAGCTCACTAACAAAAGGGAGATTGGTAAACCTAATAAAAGAAAGTAGTAATAAGTCTCAGATTTATAAAATCTTTGCTGATCGATCAAAGTAAGAGAAGTTGTCTTCTGAGCTATATGGAGGATATCATCTCCATCAATCATAGACTCAAGCAAATTGGAGATCAGTTCTGTATTGGCATCATACATACGGCCTTCAATCTTATTAAATCCTACAGGGTAATATTTTCCTCTTTGATCTCTGGCTGGTATGGCGAGATCAGCATCAGAGATAACGACCTGTTCGATATACTGACTGTCTAAAGAATAAGAAAGGTTATGTCTCCCTAACAGATCCTTATCTTCACTTGTCAGTCGATTTTGAAAATATGGTTTTATTCTTCCTTCAATATGAACACCTACAATAAGTTGCCCAGCATTGTACTCATCAGGATTAGGTTGAACTTGCATAAACCCAAAATCTAAAGGTAGCGGTGTCTTAACGGACTTCGTATAAGGACTCGACGTCAACAAAACTTCTTTCTTCACAGTCTCAGGAAACGCTAACAACTCTATCGGTGATATAAAGTAAGCTGCTAGTGGCGCTTTCAACCTGGCTTTTAGCGGACTGTGATCACCTGTGATAATCAAAGGATGAAATGGAAAATTCATCAACTGCGTTTGCGATGTGTTGCTGCCATCATTAACCACTTGAGGAATCATACTTGATTGCAAGTCCATGATTAGTTCTGGTACAATCCTTATACCTGTTCTAAAAAGATAATCTTCTAACTGAAAACTATTACCGATGGCAAGTGTACTACCTGTTGGCCTTAAGCTATCGATTGTTACTGCTGTCTTGTCGACCATCCATATAATCGGAACGTCAGCTCCTGCAACTACATCAATACTCAATAATTCTTCCCTTGTCAGGTCCTCCTTCTTAACCACTGAAATGATCGCATCAACAGAATCTATATTTTCTAATAACAAATCTGGA
>CAZRXJ010000247.1:0-4473 GCA_964604025.1 uncultured Saprospiraceae bacterium
CTTCGATAGCATATACCAGCCTTCGCCTGTTGTCGCATCATTGATATCTTCTAAATACCTGAACCAATAGTCATTTTTTGACAACCTTATTTGATAAGAATCCTTTGAATTTTTAGAATCAGTTGAGCAAAGTTGTTGAGATGATCTACCAAAGAATGAATATCCTTCGCGTTGTAATATGATACTACAATGCTTACTTTTTGTAAAAGATGTTCTCTCCAATTTAGTTATTTGATCTGTTGCGTCTTCCGATCCAAAAAATGAGTTACCATCTTTTATGTGGTATATTTCTATTGCGATACTCTTGATGCTATCCATTGGTTTAAGAACATACACTTGTTGTGCATGTATCTGTTCGCTATTATTTTTGGCCTCCTCGAGATACAGTACATATTCGCCCAACGCTTCATTAGTCACTCTAGTTACTTTGCTATGTATACGCGCGTGTTGACCACTACTTTGCTCCTTCCTTCCAGCATCTTTTTCTAGCGATAGTTGCTCCACATTGTCATATTCGCCTGGCCATATCTCCATGATATACTCGATCTCTCGTTCCATAAGTGAATACTTACGTTCTTCTTGGATATCAAGTGGGCTTGCGCCAAATGTCGCATAAACAATTTCCTTTTCTGTCTGATCGATGGATGCTGAAGATTCGGAAAGATTGAAACATGACGACATTAAGAACGATATCGAGCAAATGATGAAACAAACTCTCATGTTGAAAAGCATATTTAATATGAATAAAAAATGAATTAAGTATTTAGTTAAGATAATTAATTATTAATATTATTAACCAATGCATACATCCTATCTTGATATTGATATGTATACTAACTTGAGTGTGTTATGATAAAGCAGTATTATATGCAGCGATTAAGGCATAATAACAACTTTAATGACCTAGTTCTTGCGCTGTTATTTTTTGGATTTACAATACAGATCAGTGCTCAATCAATCTACTCTTTAGAACGGTACTATCCACTGGATCACGAAAATGAGTGGCGATATACAGCTCCAGAAGGATGGAAAGATGGTGATTATATATCCAGTATAGTTGAAGATCAATCTAACTTTAGAGACTATCTGTCACATCAGGATGACGGACCATCTGATATGAGAAAATTTTATGGAGACAAATGGCCAGAGATCTCGTCATACAAACATTATGATGCAACCAAAGCTGCCAAGTTGCTTCAAGCGAACACAGATGGGATATATTATATCGGTGAAGAGTTTTCTGGAGCAGAGAGTTTTGTTTTATTTGATAGACCTATTCATTGGTTGAAAGATCAATTGGTTATTGGTGACAAGCTTGATGAGCAAAGAACTTTTACCAGATACTATACAGATGGTAAAGTTGAAACGGGCACCTTCTCTCTAATCCAAGAGATAAGTGGTACTGAGACTGTGACCACATCTGCAGGCACTTATGAAGATTGTATAAGGATAGAATTTAAAACATATTGGAATTTTGGAAGTGGAAGCGAAGCACAATCAATCAATGTATATCATCATGCTTCAGAAATTGGCGTTGTCAAAGCATCAGCAAGATTTATAATTTTAAAAAATGGAAGAGAACTGATCAACCGATTAGTTGAACCAGATCTCAAATCTTACACGATAAGCAATCAAAAAGAATCGCGACAATTAGAAAACTTAAGTGCGAACGAGATTATGAGAAGAGCCCATGAACATGCAGGGGGCATCTTCTGGAGTAGACCTCAATCTTTAATACTCAGCGGTTATGGATACTTTTATAACAATGGTGTTAAGTCTACGCACGAGAGACACATCATGTATCGAGTATATGAAGATCAAAAGGGAGAAGCCCATGCTGCAAATGGCAAAGTGAGAATCGAGTCTTACAAAAAAGGTCAACCAATCATTATGGTCACCTACGATGGCGAACATACCTATGATCTTAATGGAAAAAGAGAAAAATCAGAAGCGGATCAGAAGTGGTCTTCTAACTTTGGCTACGGGGTCATCAGACATGCATTTGACGAAGGATATGACCTGGAAATATTACCAGATGATATGGTCGATGGTCAAGAAGCCTACTTTCTAAATATCATAGACCCCAAAGGTGAAAAAACAATGTTTGGTATCTGCAAAAAGGATTATAAAATAATTAAAGTCGCATTTGATACTCCGAGAGGTTGGCATGAACGTATCTATTCTAATTTTTTTACTAAGAAGGAATATAACTGGCAGCAAGCAGGACATGTAAGATTATTCTATAATGGCGTAAAATCAAATGAAGTCATATGGGAAAACTTTGAAGTGAATATGCAGTTGTCGGATGATCTATTTACACTTTAAAATAATTACATTTAGAATATCCATTAGAACTTAAATTAAGAGTTATGAAAAATATTTATTTAGTTGCACTCATTGCTGTATTTGGCTGGACTGATATGAATAGTCAAGAAGTAGTGCTTACCGAAAGAGAAGCCGTTATCGCAAGACAAAAAGCTACATGTGGGACTACAGAAGAAGGCAAAACAAGATTTGGTATGTGGGAAGGAAGAGCTTACAGTAGAGTGCCAGGAGAAAAAGACAAACATTTGTTTAATCTAGTTGGTGTCAATACACGACACTGCAAAGTTGTAGAAGACCCAGTCCGAGGTAGGGGATTTAGGAGTGTGAGTCGCGAGATAATGATGTACCTAGATCCTGAGACAAATGAGATTATGGATACTTGGACTAACCCATGGACTGAAGAGGAAGTAGAAGTCTTACATGTTGCTAATGATCCCGTGAATATGCGTGGATTCAGATATGAAAAAAATGAAGACGGATCTTACCCCTATCCGTACAAAGTTAGAAAGTATGGTGAAGTCACTTATACATCAGATGAGATTCCTCTCTTTTATGACAATCCTTTAGGAAGTGATTTTCAAGTATATGTCGGTGGGGCTTATCATGCGATGGAGATATTCAATACAAGTTATATGACAGATGAGATCCTCGATGCTAATGTCAAGTCACTATCACAATCTAATATTGCTTGGACAAGGGTAGCTCAGTGGCTGCCATGGATGCAGATGGGAAGTAAGTCTGGTATCATGATCTTTAATGCTACAGGGTATAGCACATTTGATAGATCGGAGATATGGCCACGTCTTCAGAAGATAATGAATGAGCGTTATGCATTATACAACACACCGCCACCATTAGATGATGATCGTGTTAATGAGACGAGTTGGACGGTATTTAAAAAATCCATGGAAGGCAAGGAGCCGCTAAAAGTGAGAGGTAGACATTGATTAATAGTTCAATTTTTATAAATTGAAAAATAAAAAATTGGTCCTTGCGGCTAGATCTTCAGGCCTAATTAATGATTCTGATTTTGATATAAAAATTGAATCGATACCAGACCTAAGTGATGGTGAGATCCTTATAAAGACGATGTATCTATCTCTTGCACCTGTTAGAAGTTTTACATGATAGATGGAGCAGGGATAGAAGAGCCACTACAGTTTGGAGAAACGATGCGTGGTAGAGGTGTAGGTGAGGTTATACAAAGCAAACACAGTGACTTTAGAAAAGGTGATATAGTCCAAGGAAAGTTCGGATGGCAAGAGTATGTCATCTCTGACGCCAGTGTAGATAAGATGATGTATAAGGTAGAGACTCATGGTTTATCTCCGTCCACAGCACTTGGTGTACTAGGGATGACAGGTGCTACATCGTATATAGGACTGTATAAGATCGGACAACTAAAGGAAGGAGATAATGTACTAGTATCTTCTGCAGCGGGAGGAGTAGGATCTTTGTTAGGAGGATTAGCCAAGTTAAAAGGGGCTAATGTTATCGGATTGACAAGTACAAATGAAAAATGTCAATTACTCAATGACAAATTACAATACGATCACGCCATCAATTATAAAAGCGAACATCTTTCTAATCGTATAAAAGAATTGTATCCTGATGGAGGCGATGTCTATTTTGATAATGTAGGTGGATCATCTATACTCGATACTGCGCTCACCCATCTGAGGCGATATGCTCGAATCGTATGTTGTGGACGTATCTCTACTTATAATGACGACAACCTGAAGAAACAAGACTATGCCCTAAAGAATTGGCATATGATCGGTGCTACGCGTTCGTCAATGTTGGGTTTTTTCATTTATGATTATGCACATTATTTTGATGAAGCAAAACAGAATATGGCCCAATGGATAAAAGAAGGAAAGTTAAGTTATCATGAAGATATTTTAGAGGGACTAGAAAGAATGACAGAAGCATTGAACAGATTGTTCGAAGGTAAAAATGTAGGTAAGCAAATTGTAAAAATAAGTTGATCATGAAAAAATCTATTTTTTTCCTTTTAGTGTTTATGATTTGGATGTCATCATGTAGTACTAAGAAAGGACTTGCTGTTATACAAGACGAGACACACTTTAAAAGAACTAATTTAGTGGTGGCGGATTTAGAAAAGTCCCTTACTATATATCGAGATAT